>CAZCEL010000227.1:0-7699 GCA_964497175.1 uncultured Bifidobacteriaceae bacterium | reverse complement strand
CTGTTCATGTATATCTCGATGATCGCGCTGCTCACGATGCCGGTGGTGCAGCTGGCCAACATCGGCACGCAGATCACCGAAGCATTCGCCGGCCTCGACCGCATCCGTGAGGTACGCAAGACGGCCACCGAGGACGAGGAGGACGCGAGCCGCGCGAGCCTCCCGGACATCCGGGGCGAGGTCGAGTTCGACGAGGTGACGTTCGAATACACGTCGGGCGTGCCCGTGCTCAAGCACGTGTCGTTCCGTGCTCCGGCGGGCTCGACGACCGCGCTCGTCGGATCGAGCGGATCGGGCAAGAGCACGTTGATCAGCCTGGTAATGGCGTTCAATCGGCCGCTCACGGGTCGCGTGCTGGTCGACGGCCGCGATCTCGTGGGCATGCGTCTGCGCGACTTCAGGAAGCACCTTGGCGTCGTCCTGCAGGACAATTTTCTCTTCGACGGCACGATTGCCGAGAACATCGCGTACGCGAAGCCCCACGCCACGCGCGACGAGATCGTCGCCGTCAGCCGCGTCGCGCACTGCGACGAGTTCATCCAGGCCTTCGAGCACGGCTACGACACCATCGTCGGGGAGCGGGGCGTGCGGTTGTCGGGCGGGCAGCGGCAGCGGGTCGCGATCGCGCGAGCGATTCTGGCCGATCCGAGGATTCTCATCCTCGACGAAGCGACCTCGAGCCTCGACAGCGAGAGCGAGGCGCTGATCCAGGATGGCCTCCGGTCCCTCCGGCGCGGGCGGACAACGTTCGTGATCGCCCACCGGCTGTCGACCATTCGCAGCGCGGATCAGATTCTCGTGCTCGAGGGGGGCGAGATCGTCGAGCGCGGCTCCCACGAGGAGCTGCTGGCGCGCGAGGGCCGCTACCGGCAGCTCTACGACAAGCAGTACCGCTTCGAGCGCGACCGGTTCATCAACCCCGGCGAGGACTTCACGCCCGAGCCGGAGATGGTGGCGCCACGCCCGGCGTCGCGAACGTCGAATGCGCTGTAGCCCGCCATGAGTGCGGCGGCGATTTGATAGAGTCGAGCCAGCTCGACCCCAAGGGAAAGGATCGTTCAACGTGCACAGACACCTCCTCACGCTCGTCGGCGGCCTGCTCGTGACCGCGTGCGCGGGCGAGGCGCAGGCGCCCCGGTCGCAGGGACCCACCGACGTCGTGGCGACGCTGAGCGGCTCGCCGATCACGCTCGCCGAGGTCGACGAGCGCGCCCTCAAGCAGTCAGCTGACAGCTTCGGAAACGCCAAGCTCGGCCAGGCGCTGTACATGGCCCGCCGCGCGGCGCTCGACGAGATCATCGGCAACCGCCTGATCGACCAGGAAGCCCGAACGCGGGGCGTCGATCGTCCCTCGCTCATCGAACAGGAGATCGCCACCAAGGCGCCCGCGCCCACCGACGGGGAGGTCAAGGCCTGGTACGACGCCAACACGAGCCGCGTGCAGGGAGCGACGCTCGATCAGGTGCGGTCGGCCATCCGGTCGCTCCTGATCCAGCAGCGGATGCAGGCCGCGCGCGACCGGTTCGTCGAGGAATTGAAGACCAGAACTGCGGTGACCATCCGGCTCGATCCGCCTCGCGAGAGCGTCTCGACGGCCGGGCGCCCGTCAAGGGGACCCGCCAACGCCCCCATCGTGATGATCGAGTTCTCAGACTTTCAGTGCCCCTTCTGCCTGCGCGCGCATCCGACGGTCGAACAGGTGCTCAAGACATACGGCGACCGGATTCACTTCGTGTATCGCCACTATCCGCTGCCCAATCATCCCAACGCCCGTCCGGCCGCCGAGGCCTCGGCGTGCGCGAACGAGCAGGGTCAGTTCTGGCCCTACTACGACCGGCTCTTTGCCGACGCGTCGAAGCTGGGCGAGGGAGACCTCAAGCAGCACGCGGCCCGCATCGGACTCGACACCGCCAGGTTCGACGCCTGTCTTGACTCCCACAAGTACCGCCAGGACGTCGAAACCGATATCAGCGACGGGAACGCGGCCGGCGTGGCCGGCACGCCGGCGTTCTTCATCAACGGCCGGGCGCTCGAGGGCGCTCAGCCGTTGGAGGCATTCAAGCGGATCATCGACGAGGAGCTGGCGCTGAAGGGACGGTAAGATCGCCCACGCTCCTGCGGGCGCGACCGCGATCTAGGCGTACAGCGGCAGCCCCTTGAGCACCGACAGCACGATCGCCACGAGCGTGAGCAGAAGGGCGATCAGGGCGACCAGCAGGTGGTCTCCCCGTTCCCTGGTCAGAGGATTGAAGAAGGCCGACGTCACCCAGCCACCCGCGAAGCCGCCCGCATGAGCGTAGTTGTCGATACCCGGCATGATGAGCCCGAACACACCCAGGATGAGCGCGTAGCGCATCGCCGTCCCGTGAATCAGGCTCGAGCCGCTCTTGCGTCCGTAGTGCACAAGGGCGCCGAGCAGGCCAAAGATGGACGCTGACGCGCCAACGGTGAAGCTGGCGCCCCCCAGGATGGGCAACGGCACGTAGAAGCCTGCCACCGAGCTCAGCAGGAAGCCGCACACTCCCGAGACCGTGTAGATGATGATGGTCCGCGCCGGTCCAATGACGTCGACGGTGGCGGGCCCCAGATCGCGCACCCACATCATGTTGAACAGGATGTGCAGCAGACCGCCGTGCAGCCAGGTGGCGCTGAGAACCGTCCACCAGCTACCGAGCACGAACGACGGGTAGGCACCGCTCGCACCAAACAGCACCAGCGCCCGAGTGCTCGGCGACAGGAACGACATGCCGCCTCCGACGATCGACAGCTCGCGCCCCGACGCGAGGAGCGTCAGGACGTACAGCACCGTCGATCCGCCGATCACCAGGGGAACAAACCCCAGGTCCGAGCCGAGTCGGCGGAGGGCGGGCGCAAACCCCCAGAGCCCGGGGTTCGCGCGTCCGCACGAATAGCAGCGGTCGTCCCGGACGCCGACCAGCGATCCGCACGACGGACAGACCACCGAGCCTGAAGTCTTGCGCTCGAACACCGTTCAGATCCTATCCCATCGACCGCCAACGCTCGCGTGTGAGCCAAACTGCCTTAGCGCAGTTTATCGCGCTAGCGTCTCGGTCTCTGGTTCGCGGCCAGCACGCGCTTCCGCAGCCTGATGCTCGACGGTGTCACCTCGACCAGTTCATCGTCGTTGATGAACTCGATCGCCTGCTCGAGCCCCAGACGGCGAGGCGGGACGAGCCGTATGGCCTCGTCGGCGGTCGAGGCGCGCATGTTGGTCTGCTTCTTCTCCTTGGTGACGTTGACGTCCATGTCGTTGGGGCGCGAGTTCTCGCCGACGATCATCCCCTCGTAGACCGCCGTGCCTGGCTCGACGAACACGTCGCCGCGCTCCTGCAGATTGCTGATCGCGTAGGCGGTGGCAGAGCCGGGGCGATCGGCGACCAGCGCGCCCGCTGCGCGAGATGGAATCGCGCCATGCCAGGGCTGCCAGCTCGAGAACAGATGGTTCATGATGCCGGCGCCCCGAGTGTCGGTCAGGAACTGCGAGCGGAACCCGATGAGGCCCCGCGACGGCACGTGGAACTCAAGGCGGATCCGCCCGCTCCCGTGATTGACCATCCGGATCATCGTGCCGCGGCGCTCTCCGACCTGCGCGATGACCGTGCCCTGCCGGTCCTCGGGCACGTCGATCACCAGCTCTTCCACCGGCTCCAGGATCACGCCGTCCCTTTCCTTGGTCACCACCTCCGGCCTGGACACCTCCAGCTCGTAGCCTTCACGCCGCATCATCTCGATGAGAATCGCGAGCTGCAGCTCGCCGCGGCCGACGACGGTGACCCGCTCGGGCGAGTCGGTCGGCTCGAGCCGAATGGACACGTTGCCGACGAGCTCGCGATCGAGCCGCTCGCGAAGCTGCCGCGAGGTCACGAACTGGCCGTCGCGCCCGGCCATCGGCGACGTGTTGACCCCGAAGATCATCGAGACGGTCGGCTCATCGACGGCGATCGGCCGGATCGCGACGGGGTGTTCGGCGTCCGCGATCGTCTCGCCGATGGTGATGCCGTCCATTCCGGCCAGACACACGATGTCGCCGGCGGCCGCCTCGGCAATCTCGCTGCGCTTGAGCCCGTCGAACGCGTAGAGCTTCGTGACCCGCATCTGCTGGACCTCGGCGCTCAGCTTGCACACGGCCACCGGATCGCCGATCCGGACGCGTCCGTTGAAGATGCGTCCGACGGCGATGCGGCCCAGGTAGTCGCTCGAGTCCAGGTTCGCGACGAGCAGTTGGAGGGGCGCGTCCGGATTGCCCCGTGGTGGCGGCACGCGCTCGAGGATGGCGTCGAACAGCGGTTCGAGATTACCGCCGGGCACGTCAGGGCCGTGACTCGCCGTGCCCCGCTTCGCATTGGTGTACAGCACCGGGAAGTCCAGCTGCTCTTCAGTCGCGTCGAGATCGATGAAGAGGTCGTAGATTTCGTTCAGGACCTCCCGAGGGCGCGCGTCGGCCCGGTCGATCTTGTTGATGACGACGATGGGCGCCTGCCCGCGCTCGAGGGCCTTGCCCAGCACGAACCTGGTTTGCGGCAGTGGACCTTCGGAGGCGTCGACCAGCAGCAGCACGCCGTCGACCATCGACAGCGTGCGCTCGACTTCGCCGCCGAAGTCGGCATGGCCGGGCGTGTCGACGATGTTGATGAGGACGCCCTTGTAGTGGACGGCGGTGTTCTTGGCCAGAATGGTGATGCCTCGCTCGCGTTCGAGGTCGATGTTGTCGAGCGCGCGCTCGGCCACGCGCTCGTTCAGCCGGAACGCGCCGCTCTGATGCAGCAGCCCGTCGACCAGCGTCGTCTTGCCGTGGTCGACGTGCGCGATGATCGCGACATTACGGCGGAGCGGGTTGGCAACCGACATCCTCCCAGTATACGGATTACAATAGTCCCATGCCTCTCTTCGAATATGCGTGCCGCACGTGCGGCCATCACTTCGAGTACCTGACGCGAGCCGGCCAGACGCCTCACTGCCCGTCGTGCGAAGGCAGCGAGCTCGAAAAGCAGTTGTCGGTGTTCGCCGTCAGCACCGCGGGCTCGGCGACAGGTTCGCTGGCGTCCTCCGATGTCGCGCCATGCGGATCGTGCGGGGACCCGCGGGGCCCGGGCGCCTGCTCGCTGAATTAGTGCTGGTTCTCATTTGTGTCGACGTCGCTGTCAGCTGTCAGCGCTCAGCTGTCAGCGATCGGGACCAGGGATCAGCTGACAGCTAACCGACAGTATGCGGTTCGCTGAGAGCTGACGGCTGAGAGCTGACAGCTACTTGCCCGACAGCAGCTGCTCTGCCGTCGGATACTGCGGTTCAATGTCGACCGGCACCGAGGTGAGCCTGTCGAGGGCGCGCTGGACGGCGGGCCGCAGGACGCCGAGTCGATCGCCGAGCGCCTTGGCTTTCGCGTAGCTTCCCTCGGCCTGAATCGTCATGATCTCACGCGTCAGTGCCGTCACGCCGTCCTTGATCCGGCCCGGGTTCACCGCGAACGTGCCGTCTTCGCGGGCGACAAATCCGCCCTGGTCCAGCAGATAGTTCAGCTGCACGGCGATGCCCTTGCCGTGAGCCTCGGTCAGACCGAACCGGATCGACCGGAAGCATGACGCCAGGAACGTCGTGTACAGCGACTGCTCCATCGATGTCGGCACCACGCCCTTGTCGATCAGGTACTGGAGGGCGAAAAGGCCCGAGATGTCCGCCTTCGCCTCCTCGAGGAAGCTCGAGACGTCTTTCATCTCCTGCCGTACCGTCGTCGGACGATTGTTCACGCGGATGCTGTGCGGTCCGAGGCCATGCATCAGCTCGTGCATGAGGATATGTGTGAAGAAGGCGTCAAACGACAGGGTGCCCCGATCGGCCGGGGACAGCACGACCTCGGCGATGGGCACGAGCGTCTTGGCGAACTTCGCGTCCTGCACGTTCCTGAGCATCACGCGCTTGGCGCCTTTCTCGCCGAGCACGCGCTCATCGTTGGGGAGGTTGAAGGCCGCCGTCTGGACACCTCGATTCGCGTCCCCTGCGGCGAAGATCTCGTTGACCACGACGAGGGGCGCCAGCGTCCCGATGGCCGGGTTCCGGTATTTCGGGTCGATGGGCAGATGATTCTCGATGTCCTGCAGTTGGGCGGAAAACCTCTGCAGCTTGAGGCTCTCGCCCTCGTCGCGAATCGTGATGAACGCCTCGAAGGCCGCCTTGTAGTTGAAAAACTCGTCCTCGTACACCTCGTAGGGCCCGATCGTGGGCTCGATGGCGCCCTTGAGCTCCATCCACGCGACGTCGCTGTCGTAATAGTCGTTCGACAGAAAGGCGTCGGCCCGCTTCGTGAGGTACGTCTTCAGCGTGGGCTCCACGGCCAGGGCCGCGGCCTCGCGCAGCAGGGCCGCCGCACGCGTCAACTCGTTCTGGTACTCGACGCTGTAGGGCACGACGGCGAACGATCCCTCGCCCGCCCGGCGAATGACGGTGAAGAACCCGGTGGCACGCGTCCGCTGCGCCTCCGGCAGGCCGCGGATGAAACGCTCGACCTCGGCCCTGGTCGCCCCTTCGGGATAGAAGTTTGCGCCTTCGGGCTTGGGGGGGGCGCCGCGCACGAACGGCTGCCGGCCGTCGAGCCGCGACCAGGGCCCCTTGTTGATAAGGAAGTAGTGCAGGCGCGCCCGGCCTTCCGGCGTGAGGTCCCGCACCAGATCCAGCAACATCGCGTCGTTGCCCGACCAGACCTGGCGCAGGAACAACGCGTCCAGGATCTTCGCGGCCTCGATGAGCTTGGCCAGCACACCGCGCTCGGCCGCCTGGAGCCTGGACAGATCGGCCACGAGCGGCGTCGGGGCGAAACGCGCGGCCATGCGCTGCAGTTCGGCCATGCCGGGCACTGGGGCCTCCTGGGCGCCCTGCAGGGTCACGATCAGCACGACGAGCAGCGCGCCAGACACGATGGCAGTCGTTCTCACCTCGTCCCCTCCCGCGTGGTGGCTCCCGATTCTCAGTGCACGCCTCTCGAGGCGTGCAGCGCCGCCGGATCGGCTCCCAATCGTCGTATCGCCGTCTCCCACATGCAGGCGGGCGAGGTGAGGAAAATCAGATCCTCGTCCACATCGCTCAGCAGCCAGGCCGACGCGTTCAGCTCCGCCTCGAGCTGCCCGGGACCCCATCCGGAGTAGCCCATCATCAGGCGCGCCCGCGGCGGGGGATCGGGATCGAGCAACCGGCGCAGCAGCTCGGGCGACGTCGACACGTAGATGCCGGCGGCAATGCGCATCCCCAAGACCGCCTCACCCGGGTCGGCCCCGACGAGCATGAGACTCCGCTGGGGCTCCACCGGGCCGCCAATCCACACGTGGAGATCGATAGGGGTGGACACGGGCGGGTCCAGCGTGACGACGAGCCGCCCGCTCGTCTCGAGCGGACGGTTGACGACCAATCCGAACGCCCCCTCCTCGCTGTGCTTGCAGAGCAGCACAACCGTGCGGCTGAAGTTCGGATCGACCAGCTGCGGCATCGACAGCAACAACGCGGGGGCCAGCGAGCTCATCCTGATCGTCTCTCCTGATTCTGCCGGGCCACGGCGAAGTTCCGGCGCAGGCCGTCCATCGTGGCCCGTTTCATCGCGCTGCCACGGACGGCGCTCCTCAAGCCCGCCTCGTCCATGCGGACCAGGTCGGCCAGGCGCGGCCGATCCCAGAAGGGGCGCGGCTGCCAGGCG
>CAZCEL010000226.1:2185-7777 GCA_964497175.1 uncultured Bifidobacteriaceae bacterium | reverse complement strand
GGCATGTAGCATCGCCGCGCCTGCCGGTGTCGCCCCCTTGCGAGACGTTTTTCGGTCCCTCGTGAGTCGCGTCGCTCGCAGTCGGGCTGGCGCGCCGACGCTACACGCAACGCGAAAACGCACCAGGGCGACGAGTTCCCCCGGCTCCGCCGCGTCCGGTCATCCGTGACTGTTCAGCCGCGCGCCGACGAGGACACGCCCTATTGCTTGCGGCTCACGCAGACGAAGCTGCCTGCGTCGTTCGGATCGCCGGACCCCTTGTAGCGTGCGATTGACGGGTACGGACAGAGCCGTCGCGCGAACTTGACGGTCCTCGTCCCGGGCTCATCATCTGCATACTTCGTGGCAATGAGCTCGCTGGGAGCCACGCCGTTCTCCACCCATCGTTCGAGCGCCGTCTGGATGTCGTGCAGGCCGTCGCGCGATGGCGGAAGCTGCTGGCCGAGGGCGCCGAAGCTGTTTGCGCCAGGCCCGAAGTAGCAGTGCGCCATGCCGGGGACCATGAACAGCCGGAAGAAGTCCTGGGTACGTTCCAGCCCGCCCATGGCCGCCATGACTTTTTCGTAGTAGATCGGGCTGTAGGCCGGTTGAAGCGTCTGCTCGTTCCAGCCGTGATACTGGATGATCTTGACGCCACGCCTGCTGGCCGCCGACAGGTCGGGACTGATGGCGTCGGCGATCGTTCCGATTCTCTGCTCGGCGACGCTCAGGTCCCTGTCGAAATCGAACGTCCGGAAATCCCAGTCCGGTTTCTCGAAGACCAGGTTGCCGAAGTACGCGCGCCCGAGGTTGCTGAAGTTGCCGGACGCGACCAGTCTGGTCCAGCCGAGCTCGCTTCCACGCGCCCATCCCGGAAAGATCGACGCACCGGTCCGCGGGTGCGCCGGCCCGTCGTACAGCTTCTTCACGGCAGCCGCCTGCGGCGGCGTCAGGCAGCTGTCGTCTTCGGCGCCTTTGCACACCAGCGTGCCCGGATCGAACCGGCACGTGCTCGGATCCTCGATCACGCCGTCGGCGAGGCCGTCGTTGCGGTCGCACGCGGCCAGTGCGGCGCGGTTGATGGCCGGCAGCTTCGACGCCGGGATGGCCGCCCCCGGCGCGCTGAGAGTCTGCGCGTCCCATACGAAGCCGGCATTCGAATGCGACTGGTAATTCCACGGCGCGCCGATGACCAAGCCGTCGTAGTCGTCCGGGTAGCGCTGGAGCTCCATCAGCCCCTGTCGTCCGCCGTTCGAGCAGGAGTTGAAGTAGGAACGGGTGGCAGGCCGGCCGTAGAAGGCCGTGATGAGTCCCTTCGCGGCCACGGTGACCAGATGCTTCGCGCGGTGTGCGTAGTCTATGACCCGTTCAGGATGTCCGATCGCCCAATTCGGGTCCGACGCGAGGTGCCCGGTGTCGGTCGAAGCCGTCGCGTAGCCTCGCCGAATGAGCTCGTCGAGACCGCCGTCAAGCCCCGAGCGCGTGTAGTTGAGCGTCCCGGCGTATCCGCCCTCGCCTGACGACAGGAACTTGCCGTTCCAGGTCTCCGATGGCAGCCACACCTCGAAGTTGATCTGGGAGTCGGCGGTCGGCCTGCTGACGCCGACGGCCCGGCAGAACGCTGGAAGCCGCGTGAGCGTCTGCTTCGCCGGCGTCGCAAGCGTGCCGCCGGTCACCAGGGTCGCGCTCGCGATCGTGGTGTTTCCCTCGAAGGAGAGCTTCGTCAGATCGCCGCACTGCACTCTGGCGGCCGGTGTTCGCCCGTCGGACTGCCCCCTGGCGCCCGCCACGGCGAGGGTGACCAGCGCGAGTGTCGCTGCCACGACGGCGAGCCGCGCACCACCTCGACGGTTCATATCAGACCTCCCGTTTTCAGATGCCAACGGGATAGATCATACGCACCCTGGCAAGCCCGCGCATCTCTTGAGGATCTTCGGGTGCTGGTCTAGGATGCCGTCGGGAGATTCGAACATGACCCGGACACATCTGCGTACGGCACTCGTCATGGCCACACTGGTCGCGCTGGGGGTCTTCCTGTTGCGACCGCAGGCCGCTCCAGCCGCAGGAGACTGGGCCGGTTATGGCGCCAACAATGCCGGCACGAAGTACTCACCGCTCGATCAGATCAACAAGGAGACGGTGAAGGGCCTGCGCATCGCGTGGCGGCAGTCGGCGGTACCCATGGCTGTGCGCCAGGGACGAGCCGATGTCCGTGTGCCCAACGCCTACCAGCACACGCCGCTGATGGTGGACGGGTTGCTGTATATGAGCACGGCGCTCGGCACGATCGCCGCGCTCAACGCCACGACCGGCGACGTCGTGTGGTACGACCCGCCCCCGCAGGCGGCCACGGGGCCCGCGTCCCGCGGCATGGCCTATTGGACCGACGGCAAGGACGAGCGCATCATCGCGATCTCGGGCCGATCGCTCGTCGCACTCAACGCGAAGACCGGGAAGCGCTATCCGGACTTCGGCGCCGGCGGCCAGGTCGATCTCTCGCTTGGCTATCGCAGAGTGACCGAGGGCGGCTACAGATGGGGAGGCGCGCCGACCCTCATACGCGATGTCATCGTCGTCGGCGGCATGCCCGGCGGCGCCGTCGACATCATCACCGAAACCGCGCGAGCCCGGATGGAGACTCCGCCGGGCGACGTCCGCGGGTACGACGTACGCAGCGGCAGATTGTTGTGGACGTTCCACACCGTGCCGGCGCCCGGAGAGTTCGGGAACGATTCGTGGTTGAACGACTCGTGGTCGTACTCCGGCAACACCGGCGTCTGGACGTCGATGGCCGCCGACGAGGAGCTCGGGTACGTGTATCTGCCAATCGAGACGCCGACGGGCGACTACTACGGCGGCACCCGCCCCGGAAACAACCTCTTCGCGGAAAGCCTCGTGTGCCTGGACGCGAAAACGGGCAAGCGCATCTGGCACTTTCAAGCAGTCCATCACGGCATCTGGGACTACGACTTCCCGGCTCCACCGGTTCTCGCGGACGTCACCGTCGACGGCCGCCGCATCAAAGCAATCGCCCAGGTCTCGAAGCAGGCGTTTGTCTACGTGCTCGATCGGACCAACGGCCGGCCCGTGTGGCCGATTGTGGAGCGAGCGGTCGAGAAGGGCGATGTGCCCGGCGAGTGGTACTCGCCGACGCAGCCGTTTCCCACCAGGCCGCCGGCGTACGACCAGCAGGGCGTCTCGGTCGACGACCTCATCGACTTCACGCCGGAGCTGCGCAAGGAGGCGCTCGAGATCGTCAGCCGGTACAAGTACGGGCCGCTGTTCACCCCGTTCGGCATTCCCGGAACGCCGACCGGGAAGAACGGCACCATCCTCATGCCGGGATCGATTGGAGGCACCAACTGGCCCGGCGCGGGACTCGACCCGGAGACGGGCATTCTGTACGTCCCCTCGGTCAAGGCCGGCGACACGGTCGAGCTGGTCAAGTCGGTGCACAAGGAGTCCAACCTGCCATTTGTCCGCCGCAACGCCTTCAGACCGGGAGTCTATCTGCCAGGCCCCCAGGGCCTGCCGAGCCCGTTCAAGCCCCCCTATGGCCGGCTTTCCGCGATCGATCTCAACAAGGGGGAGATCGTTTGGGCGGTGCCCAACGGGGATGGTCCCCGCAACCACCCGGCGCTGAAAGCTCTGAATCTACCGCCGCTCGGCCAGGGCGGACGCGTCGGGCCGCTGGTGACCAAGACGCTGGTGTTCCTGGGCGAGGGCGGCGACTTCACCGTGCACCTTCCACCGGGAGGTGGCGGCAAGAAGTTCCGCGCGTACGACAAGGCGACGGGCAACGTGGTCTGGGAGACGGAGCTGCCGGGCGGAAACTCGGCGCCCCCGATGACCTATCTGGCGGGCGGCAAGCAGTACATCGTGCTCGCCGTCGCCTGGCGGGACATGCCTGCGGAACTGATCGCGCTGGCGCTTCCGTAAACTTATTGAATCTTGTCCAGCCCTTCGGTCAGCTCGATGTAGGTTCCCCACGGATCCTTGATGAAGGCGATGGCGATGTCGAGGGCGGCCACCTTCGTGTACGGACGATCGAGCTTTATGCCGTCCGCCTCGAGCTTCTTGGTGAACGCATCGAGGTTCTTCACCTCGAAGCCGATGTGATCCACGGCCCGGCCCTGGGTGCCCGCTACAGCTTCAGTCGTGGGGGTGAAGTTCAGCGCGACCCCTGGCAGATCGGCGGTGACGAACACGGCGGCGGGATTGGCCGCACGCGGCTTGGCACCGAACGTCTTCGAGTACCACGCCATCATTTCTTTGTTCTGCTGACCGAAGAAGTGGATGTGATGCAGCTGAACTGGCGAGGTCTGCTGTCTCGCTTCAACCAGCTCCACCTTCACCTCATCGGGCCCCATGGCGAAGGCAATCCCCGGGCCGCCCGGCTGCGGCGACAGCGCGATGTCGTCCTTGATTTCACGACCCGCCGGCGCTTCGGTCTGCGTCACCATCTTGAAGCCGCCCGCCTTGATCCTGTCGACGACGGCTTTCAGGTTCGGAACGGAGAAGCCAATGTGATTCGCGGTCGATCCCTTGGTGCCTCCCGTTGGTGGCTGGGCGCGGAAGAAGATGAGGACGTTGGGGAACCTGACGATCTCGATGTTGTTGGTCCCCACCTTGATGGGGGTCCCCCCGAGGGCGCCGACGAAGAATCTCTTCTGTTCCTCGACGTTGGTGACGTTGAGGTGGTGGTGACCGTAGGCCACGGGCCCGTCTTTGGCGGCCAGGAGCTGAGCGGACGCGGACCGGGCCAGGGTCAGCAGCGAGACGGCCAGCAGGGCAACGAGCACGGTGCGCTTTCTCATGGTGTCGGCCTCCAAGTCTGGCGAAAGTCTACACCGGTTCTGCGGTTCGTGGGCTGGCGGCCCTTCCGGGCGAACGAGGCCACTGAACGCGGTCCAAGCGCTTCGGCGTTAAGATTCCAGCGGGAGCGCCCGTGTTTTCACGTTCCTGGTGCCCGGCCAGATCGCCGCTGGAGCGAAGGGAGGCGTCATGAAGTGGGTATGGACCCGGCCTGCACGGCTGGTCGTTGTCGTCGTTGCCAGCGCCGCCAGCTTCGAGATCGCCACGATCGTGCGCGGCCTGGCGCAGGGCGGGGCGACATTCAACTGGGCGTCTCACAACCTCGACCCGCGCAACAGCCGCTACGCGCCGATCGACGACATCAACACTGGCAACGTCGGCACCCTGGCGGTGAAGTGGACCTACAACGCATCGGGCGCCGACAACATCAGCCGCGGTACTCCGCTCGCGGTGGACGGGGTGTTGTACTTCAATGCCGGGTCGAAACTTTTCGCGGTCGACGGAATGACCGGCAAGGAGCTGTGGAGGACCGAGATCCAGCCGCCATTTCCGGCAAGCGGCCGCGGGCCGATGTACGCCGACGGGCTGATCTACGCGTACGGTCCGACGGTGCTCTACGCTGTCGACGCCAAAACCGGGAAGGTCGTCGAGTCGTTCGGCAACAAGGGGCGGCTGCTCGTGGCCGACGCCGCGCTCAACGCCAGGTATCAAGGGAAGGACGCGCGAGGGTACACGATCAGCGCGCCTCCGGCCTATTACGACGGGACGCTCTATGTCGGGCTCGCGCTGTCGGAGGCG
>CAZCEL010000226.1:0-2175 GCA_964497175.1 uncultured Bifidobacteriaceae bacterium | reverse complement strand
GATGGATGGGAGATTGCGAAGAATACGTGGCGAGGGGGGCAGCGGGTCGGTGGGGGCATGTGGACGCAGCCAGCGATCGATCCCGAGCTGGGCCTCCTGTATCTGAACGCCGGCAATCCGTCGCCCGACTACGACGGATCGGCGCGCAAGGGCGAGAATCTCTTCACCAATTCCATCATCGCGCTGCGGCTGCAGACCGGCCGGCTCGCGTGGTACTACCAGACGATTCACCATGAGGTGTGGGACTTCGATCTCGTCACAGGGCCGGTCCTCTTCGACGTGACCGTTGGCGGACGCACCATCAAGGGCGTCGCGTCGGGCGGCAAGAACTGTTATCTGTACGCGTGGCATCGCGACACGGGTACGCCCATCAACCCCATGGTCGAGACGGCGGTGCCGACCAGAACGGACGTGCCCGGCGAAGAGATCTGGCCGACGCAGCCCTTCCCCTACACGGCCAAGGGTGTGCCAATGCAGCCGTTCTGCCAGACGTTCCCCATCATTTCGGATCCGGAGCTCGCCAAGCGCGCGCGGCAGATCTACCACCCGTACTCGATCAAGGAGAGGTACATCCTCTCGCACGGCGGAGCGAGCTTCGGGTCGCCGGCGTTCAGTCCGCTCACGAACCTGCTCTACATCACGGGCAAGAACGCGGCGGTCTCCTTCACGGTGAAGCCCGTGGGCGACAGCCTGCGCCAGGGCCAGGGCGCCAACATCGGTCATGAGGGATCGATTGCCGACGGCCCCTATCGGGGCGGCGACGTGGGCGTGCCAAACGTGGAGACCCTCACGGCCTACCATCCGGGCACCGGCGAGCTGGTCTGGCAGGCGGAGTTTCCCACCTCCTCGAGCATCGGCAGCTCCGGCAATTTCGTGACAGCGGGCAATCTGGTCTTTCAGGGCAGCGATTCGGGCCAGTTCTATGCGTTCGACGCGCGGGACGGCAGGCAGCTGTTCGCGTACAAGGCGCCACGCAGCATCCGCACGAGCCCGCTGACCTACAAGGTCAATGGCCGGCAGTACGTGACGGTCGTGGCCACCAACACGGTGCTGACGTTCGGCCTGCCGTAGCGCGAAACTGATCGGCCTGTGAATTCACCAACGTGCGCTAGGCTGCTCCTTCGCGCCCGCCTACCCCGGCCCCACCCACCGGCGCTGAGACGCGCGCTCGAGCACGCCCTCCAGCCCGACGTGGCTGCCCGTGCCGCTGATTCTGAAGGCGCTCGCCGCAGGTGAGCTGCACGGTCTGGGTGTCTCCCGACGCATCGCGCAAGTGACGGCCGGCACGTTTCAGGTGCAGCCCGGATCGCTCTTTCCCGCCCTCCATCGCCTCGAGGAAGCCGGCTGGCTGGCCTCGACCTGGAAGCCGTCGGAGAACAACCGGCGGGCGAAGTATTACCGGCTCACGCGCACCGGGACGCGGCAGCCCAACCTCTTCCGTCGCGAACGTGTGGAGCGCGATCTGGATGACGAACTCGGCGCCGTCCGGGATCTGCTGGTCGACGATCGTCGGCGAGCTGGCGGCGCGGCAGAGGGATCCGAGCCGCGAGCCAAGGGCCGTCACGATTCAGGCCTCGAGCGCGCGGGCGATCGCGACGGCAATCCGCTTCCAATGCACCGTCTCTTGGTCGAGCTGGAGCAGCGTCGAAGAGCCCGGCGATCATCGTGACAGCACTTTTGCCGTAAAATTGCTGGCGTTGTATACACGACGCCTCATCCTACCGGCGCGGTCGTTCTTCCTGTTCGGGCCCCGCGGTACCGGCAAGACGACGTGGCTGCGGCAGGTGCTGCCGAGGGCGCTCTGGTTCGATCTGCTCCGGACGCAGACGTTTCTCGAGTTGAGCCAGCGCCCCGACGCGTTCCGCCAGCAGGTGGAGGCCCTGCGGAAGGGGAGCTGGGTCGTCGTTGA
The DNA here is from genome assembly GCA_964497175.1 of uncultured Bifidobacteriaceae bacterium. Classification (GTDB taxonomy): domain Bacteria; phylum Acidobacteriota; class Vicinamibacteria; order Vicinamibacterales; family CAVVIG01; genus CAZCEL01. Next base: position 266 of record CAZCEL010000226.1, on the reverse strand, counting down.
CGAAGTCCAGCGTGTACCCTCGCTGCTCCACGAGGTGCACGCGCTCATCGCCGAGCACGGGCGCGCCTACCGGTTCGCGTTGAGTGGCTCGAGCGCGCGCAGGCTGAAACGGCTCGACGTGGATCTGCTGGCGGGCCGCGTGATCAATCGGCGGTTCTTTCCCCTCACGGCGGCCGAGGTCGGGTTCGACGTCGACGCGGACCGGGTCCTGCGTTTCGGGCTGCTGCCGCAGGTCCTGTCCGATCCGCGGTACGCGGTGGATACGC
>CAZCEL010000225.1:0-7817 GCA_964497175.1 uncultured Bifidobacteriaceae bacterium | reverse complement strand
GTCCGCATCGTGTAGCCGTCGAAAACCTGCCCGGGCGCCAGCCAGAACGTACAAGCGCTCAGATCGAGGAAGTCGCCGTCGTGCAGGAGGATCGTGACGCGCTTGCGCACGCCGCTGCTGTTGGCCAGGGCGAAGCGCAGCGTCATGATCTGGTTGGCCGTCATGGCCTGCAGCGTGCCCTGCAGCACGACGCCCGAGGGCGTGCCAGGGGGGCGGTAGAACTCGAAGACACCGCCCACGATCTGGTAGATGATCTGCCCGAAGGTGCCCCAGGGCGGAAGCATCCCCGTGCCGAAATCGCCATTGGTCACGAGGTTTCCGCTGTCGGGGCCCCCGGGTGGTGCGGGAACGGTCGGCCGTCACTGCTCATGGCGGGATAGTAGGAATTCTCGTTTGCCCTTCTCGCCGGTCCTGCGGACGGACACGCGCGTGGTCGTGCTCGTCATCGTGTCGCGAACGAACACGTCACACTCGAAATTGGCATCGTCGCCGGCCACCAGGTTGTCGGCCTGCGAGGAGAACGCCACGAACCGGCCGTCGTTCGAGACCGCCACCGAGCTGAAGCCGGACGCGTTGTTGCCCTCCACGCCCGTTGAGGAGACGGACACACGAGAGGTGACGTCGGTCTGCCGGTCGCGCAGGAACACGTCCGGCCAGCCATTCATGTCTCCGGCCACCAGGTTGTTCTTGGTGGAGCCGAAGACCACGTAGCGCCCGTCCTGCGACACATGCGTCCACGCGCCACCCTCGCCGAACCCCCCCGGGCTGGTAGATTGACCGCCTCCCGTCGCAACCGACACGCGTTCGGTCGTCCCGGCCACCCGGTCGCGAATGAAGATGTCGCCCTCGTTGTTGGTGTCGCCGGCCACCAGATTCGATGCGGTCGACCAGAACACCACGTATTGGCCGTCCCCGGAAATCTGAGGAACAGCGCTCGCGCCGTTGGCCTGCACCTCGTTCGAATCGACCGAGATGCGCTCGTTCGTTCCCGACATCCGGTCGCGCACGAAAACATCGGTTGCGGCGTTGGTATCGCCCATCACTATGTTCGATCCAGCCGAAACAAACGCGACCTGGCGGCCATCGTCGCTGATCGACGGAGCCTCCGAGGAGCCGTTGACGGCGCCGCCGCTGAAGCTCAGCGAGACCAGTTCGCCGTCGCACCCCAACCGGTTGAATACCCACACGCTGAGATTCAGATCGCCGTCGCTCGTGTCCTCATCCACATCGTAGGCCATGACTGTCCCGTCGCCGGAGAGAGACGCGACCTGGGACCGGGTCGAGTCCGTTCCGACCAACGGGGACATGACGGTGGCGGTGCAACCGCCCTGGGCCGTCTGGCCCCGCGTCAAGAGCAGCAGGCCGACGGCAACGCACGCAGCCAGCTGGCTTCGCCGGTTCGTCATGGATCCCTCCCCGGATGTGCGAAAGAGACGCGGATTCTACCGCATCAGCGCACTGTCCGATCGTCGTGAAGAACGGGACAGACCAAGGCTGCCGGCGAGGCGACCAAAGTCTTCGCCACCCTGACAACTTCCGTCGGGCGGGATCCGTCTAATCAGACTGACTCATGCAGCTGCGGCTGGCGCTCCGGACACTGTGGGCGGCGCCCTTCGTGACCGCGGTCGCCGTTCTGTCCCTCGCGCTCGGCATCGGCGCCAACACCGCGATCTTCTCGCTCTTCAATCAACTCATCCTGCGCCCGCTGCCCGTCCCGTCGCCCGAGCGGCTCGTCAACCTGTCCGCGCCCCCGCCCAAGCCGGGCTCGACCTCCTGCAATACCGCCGGTCCCTGCGCCGACGTGTTCAGCTACGCGATGTTCCGCGACCTGGAACGGCACCAGACCGTGTTCACCGGCGTAGCGGCCCATCGCCTCGTCGAGGCCAGCCTGGCCTTCGAGGGGCAGACGATGAACGGCCAGGCCATGCTCGTGTCTGGGAGCTACTTTCCCGTGCTGGGGCTGCAGCCGGTCGTCGGGCGTCTCATGGATACGTCTGACGACCGGGTGATCGGCGAGCCGCTGGTCGTGGTGCTCAGCCACGGCTACTGGCAGACGCGGTTCGGCGCGGATCGCGCCGTTGTGGGCCGCACGCTGACGGTCAACGGTCAGGCGCTGACGATCGCCGGAGTCGCTCCGATCGGTTTCCAGGGTACGACGCTCGGCGCGCAGCCGGAAGTATTCGTGCCCGTCACTCTTCGAGGCCTGATGACGCCGGGCTTCAAGGGCTGGGACGACCGGCGCATGTACTGGGCGTATCTGTTCGCACGCCTCGAGCCTGGCGTGTCGATCGTGCAGGCCCGCGCCGGGCTGGATCCGATCTATCGATCGATTCTTCAGGACGTCGAGGCGCCGCTCCAACAGGGGATGAGCGACGAGACGATGGCCCGCTTTCGCGCGAAGCCACTCGTGGTCGAGCCCGGGGCCCGCGGGCAGAGCAGCATTCCACGCGAGGCGCGCCCGGCGTTGATCCTGCTGCTCGCAGTCACGGGCGTCGTGCTGCTGATTGCCTGCGCGAACATCGCGAACCTGCTGCTCGTGCGGGCGGCGGCGCGCGCGGGCGAGGTCGCGGTACGCCTGTCGCTCGGAGCGACGCGGCGGGCAATCGTCGCTCAGCTTCTCACCGAGTCGTGCCTGCTCGGCGCGCTGGGCGGCGGCGCCGGCATCCTCGCGGCCAGATGGACCTTGAACCTCGTCGTGTCCCTGCTGCCGGCGGAGGCCAGCGGAACGATCAGCCAGCAGATCGACCTCGCTGCGCTTGGATTCACCGCTGCGCTCGCGCTCGGCACCGGGATGTTGTTCGGCCTGTTTCCGGCGCTGCACAGCGCGCGCACGGATCTGGCGTCGGCTCTCAAGGGACAAGCCGGCCAGCCATCGGGTGCCCGTTCGGCCGCCCGCTTCAGAACCACGCTGGCGACGGCACAGGTCGCGCTGTCAATGACCGCGCTCGTTGCCGCCGGTCTGCTGACGAGGAGCCTGGTGAACGTCACCCGGGTCGATCTCGGCCTGAACGTCGACAAGCTGGTGACGTTCGGCGTCGCGCCAGAGCTCAACGGCTACGCGCCCGCTCAGTCCCGCGTGCTGTTCCAACGGCTCGAGGAGGAGCTGGCGGGGCTGCCCGGTGTCGCCAGGGTCACCGCCTCGCTGGTACCCGCGCTGTCGGGCTCCAACTGGGGCAACAACGTGCTCGTCGAGGGGTTCGAGGCCGGACCGGACACGGACACGAACGCCCGCTACAACGAGGTGGGGGCCGGCTATTTCACCACGATGGGCATCGCTGTGCTTGCCGGTCGCGAATTCGCGCGATCCGACGGCCCGGACGGGCCGAAGGTCGCCATCGTGAACGAGCGGTTCACACGGAAGTTCGCTCTTGGGCGCGACGCCGTCGGCAAGCGGATGGCCACGGCTGGCCCGCCCGGTGCGACGCTCGACACCGAGATCGTCGGCGTTGTCGCCGATGCCAAGTACAGCGAGGTCAAGGACGAGGTGCCGCCGCTCTTCTTCCGGCCCTACCTGCAGGACGACAGGCTCGGCGCGATCTTCTTCTACGTGAGGACGCAGCTCGACACGGCGGCGCTGATTGCGAACATTCCGCAGGTGGTCGCGCGTCTCGATCCGAACCTGCCGGTGAAGGACCTGCGAACGATGGCGGCGCAGGTGCGCGAAAACGTCTTTCTCGATCGCACGATTACCACGCTGGCGGCGGCATTTGCCCTGTTGGCGGCCGTGCTCGCAGCGCTGGGTCTGTACGGCGTCCTGGCCTACACCGTTGCGCAGCGCGTCCGCGAGATTGGCGTGCGGATGGCGCTGGGGGCGACGCCACGACAAGTGAGCCGCATGGTGATCGGTCAGGCGGCGAAGATGACGCTCGTCGGCGGCGCCGCCGGGCTCGGGGGTGGCTACGCGCTGGGCCGTCTCGGCCGATCGCTGCTCTTCGAGATCGAGGGGCTCGATCCGATCGTGATGCTCGGAGCGGCAGCCGGGCTGGCGCTCGTCGCGTTCGGCGCGGCGATCCTGCCGGCGCGCCAGGCGTCCTCGATCGACCCGATGCGCGCGCTCCGGTACGAGTAATGCGGCTTCCAGTCGTGCGTGTCACTGGATAACCGCTGGGGCGGACGGATCAGCGCTCGTTCTTCCTCACCACGTTGAAGAACGAGAACAGCTTCGACACCACGTCGCGGCTCTTCGAGATGAAGAGCGAATGGTCGCCGCCCTTGATCTCCACGTAGACGTGCTGCATCCCGATCTGCCGCATCCTGGCGACTGCCTCGCGGCTTCGGGCCACCGGAATCGTCTGGTCGTTGTCCCCGTGCATGACGAGAATGGGGATGTGCTTGAAGCGCTCGAACTGATCGAGGCTGACCGGCGGCGACGGGGCAGCCACCGCAAGCCCGGCCCAGATCTCGGGGTACTTGGCCGCCAGGTGATACGTGCCGCCTCCGCCCATCGAGTGGCCCCACAGGTAGATCCGATCCGGATCGATGTTGAATTCCTTCCTGGTTCGCTCGAAGACGTTCAGGACATCCTTCTCGGAGAGTTCCGCGATGTTGGAGGGCAGGGGCGGCTGCGCCTGGGCGGATGGCTGCCCCGGTTGCGGTGATGCGGGCGGCGGCGCGGGAGGTCGAGGCCGGCCGAAGCCGCCCCGCGGATGGTACCCGAGCGGCGTGACCAAAATGTAGCCGTCGCGCTCGGCGAAGTCGATGATGCCTGCGTAGCCCATCAACCAGTCGTACGGACGGCCGGCTCCGTGGAGGCCGACGATGAGCGGCCATTTGCGCGCGGCGTCGTAACCCGAGGGGACAAACAACGCGTACTGAATCGTCTCGCCGGTCTCGTGAAATACGTAGCTGCGCCCCTGCACGCGCGTGTCCGCGGCGACGACGGTGCCGGGCTCCTGCGCCAGAAGAGGCGCCGCGGTGATCAGGGCGACTGGAATGGCCAGGACGATCCGGGAAGCCAAGCCGCGTGGAAGTCGTGTCATAGCTCTCCTCCAGGTCGGACGCCGATTATGGCCGATGCCGGACGTCTCAACAATGCCCGCCGCACGCGCCTGGCTGGCTACCACGGCGAAGCCCGCAGAAACCACTCGGGCACATCCGGGATCGGGCGGTTGTCGTTGAAGTGCCGTTCCAGGTACGCGAACAGCGCGTCGGCTTCGGACTCGTCAAGATGTCCGACGAGCGGGCGCATCACGCGCCGCACGTACGCCCACTGTTCCTTCGTGCGCTGCAGGAGCACGAAGCGGACGAACCCGTGGCACGCCAGGCAGTTGTTGAGGACCAGGTCGCGGCCATCACCGGGCGGGAAGATGCCGTCCATGTCCAGCTTCGCGGTGGGACCGGAGGTGACTGGCGGTGTCTGCGCCGACGCGGCGGTGCCTGCCGGGGAGGCGCGGCAACCGGCGGCGGTCGCCGCAACGGTCAGGACGAGGACTCCCGCTGCGCAAGCGCTCATCGGGCCGGTGGCTTTCCGACGACCTGCCACGACGCGCGACAGGTTACCGCTTCGCTGCTCCCGACATGCCCGTGAAGACGAGCTTCTGGGCGCGTTTGCCTATCTGGGCTTCGGCGGTGTAGAGATTCCCCTTCGAATCCGCGGCAATGTGATGAAGGCCCTGAAACTCGCCCGGGGCGCCGCCTCTCTTCCCGAACGAGGTGACGACCTCGAGCGTCTTTCGAAGCACCACATGGATGTGGGAATTCGACTGGTCCGCCACGTACATGAACTGCTGCTGCGAATCCGGTGAGAAGGCGAGGCCGGCGGCCGTCAGCGCGCCGCCTTCGTGCCGGTTGATGAAAACCTGCGTGGTGTACTTCCCGTCCATCGTGAAGACCTGGATACGGCTGTTGTCCCGGTCGGCGACGTACACGAGGCCGTCGTTCGACACCTCGATGCCGTGCACGATGCCGAACTGCTGCGGGCCGGGACCCTCCCTCGGCGCGGGCGCCGGCGTGGCCACAGTGCCGCCGGCGGGCGGCGTCGGCCGCGGCGCGGGCGGCGGCGGGTCGAGCGGTGTATTGCCGAACGCGCCCCACATGCGCTTGAACGCGCCGCTGTCGGCATCCATCACGATCACGCGACGGTTGCCGTAGCCGTCGGCCACGAAGGCGTCGTTGGTCTTGGCATACACGAACACGTCGGCCGCCCTCTTCAGATTCATGGTGTCCGTATTCCCGCCGCTCCGATCCCTGCGCCCGAACTGGGACACGAGTGTTCCGCCGATCGTCAGCTTCAGCAGCATGTCGTCCGATCGCCGCGACACGCTCTGGCCGGTCGGGTTGTTGCCGCCGATCCAGAGCGTGTCCTTGTGATCGACGAAAATGCCGTGCTCGTTGTCGGGCCATTCGTAGGCGTCGGAGGGACCGCCCAGGGCTTTGACGAAGTTCCCCGTGGCATCGAACTCCAGCAGCGCGGGCGCTGCCCGCCCCTGCTCGGGCGCCGGGACCGTTCGCGGACGGTGCAGGATCCACACGTGATCGCGGCGATCGACCGCAACGGACGACACCTCGCCAAGAACCCAGTTGTTCGGAAGCTGCGGCCAGGCGGGATCCGCCTGGAACGCCGGCACGCCGCCCTCGGAGATCTGGGCTGCTGATGCCTGACCGGGCAGCCACGCCGCGAGGCCGGCGATGGCCAGCAGCGGTACGGCGGCGAGTGCAGCGAGCGTCGGTCTCCTCATAATCCTCCTTCAGTGCCGCTCGGGCGGCCGCACCGAGACTCAGACCGAACCCGCTTCGCGACACGCAACGTGAAACTGCGCTACTGCCCCGGCTGCGCTGGCGCGCCACGGCCGGGATCCGCGCCAGGCGTTCGTTCTGCGCCGAGCTGCTCGAGCCGATCGCCCGCCTCCTTCTTGACGAAAAACGATCCCGCCCGATACTCGCCGAGCGCGGCGACCGACCACGGCGTTTGACCCTTCTTGTTCGTAATGTTCATCCTGGCGCCGTGGTCCACCAGGAGCTGCACGAGCTCGGGACTGCCCATGTACACCGCCCCGTAGAGCGCGGTCTGGCCGTTGGTGTTCGCCGCGTTGACGTCGAGGCCAAGCTCGAGGCACAAGCGGGCCGCTTCGCGCGCGCGGGCCACCAGGTGCGTGATGTCCTGGTCGAACGTCCGCACGCCATACTTGTCCTGGCCGTCCACGAAATCGATGCCTGCCGCCACCATCAGCGCCGTCGTGTGATCGGTGGTGGCAAGCGTGGGATCCGCGCCCGCCGCCAGCAGGATCCGCATGCTCGCCACATCGCCCAGGCTCGCCGCGAGCCAGAACGGCGTCGCGCCAATTGTCACGACGTCGAGGCCGTTCTGGAGGCCGACATCGCGCGACAAGGAGGGCAGCCGCCGCTCGAGGCGAGCGTTCGGGTCGGCCCCCCGGGCCAGAAGCAGCGCCGCAAGCTCCGGCATCTTCCGCTGGACAGCCGAGTGGAGCGCCGTGCGGCCTGCCGCGCGCAGGCCCGGATCCGCCCCGCGCTCGAGCAGGAACCTGGCCATCGTCTCCTGGACGCGGTGCGTGGCCAGGGCGCTTCGTGCGACGCGCTCGCTGACGACCGGGGCGCTGTCGATGGCGATGAGCAGGGCGCTGCTGCCGTCGGCCGCCGTGTCGTTGATGTCGGCGCCGGCCACGAGCAGCTGTCTCGCGGCATGCACGTGCCCCTGTTGCGCGGCGAAGAGCAGCGGCGTGAAGCCTCCGACGTAGTTCGGCAGACAGCACTCGCCGCCCGCGAACTGGCCGCTCACGGCGATCCGCGTCTGGCGGGCGGGCGTGCGGGCGCCGACATCGGCGCCGTTCTCGATCAGCACCTGGATGACGTCGGTATGG
>CAZCEL010000224.1:6500-7851 GCA_964497175.1 uncultured Bifidobacteriaceae bacterium | reverse complement strand
CCCGATGCGGAGCCCCGGAAAGAAGAACCGGCCCTCGCCGTCGGTGACGCGCTCGACCGTCAGGCCGCTCGCCGGATGGCGGGCTGTCACGGTGGCGCCGGGCAGCACCCCTCCAGATGAATCCCTGACGAGGCCGGCGATCTCACCGGTGTTGGTCTGACCCGCCGCCACCCGTGGCTGCGCGCTGAGCAGGACGAAGACAGCGAGAACGAGCGCTCGTCCACACCGGATCAGACCAACGCCACGCCAGTACACCCGGTCACCTCCACGGCGCTCGGACAAGCCTGGGAGCCCTTCAAAAGCCTAGCGGTCCAACGGAGGATGCAACGTAAGGAGCCTGTAAAAGGTGGCGGGAACCCGACACCGGGCTCAACCCCGTCTGCTTGAATCAACGGCAGGTAAAAGGCACACTGGGCCGGGCGCGCCCGCGGAAACCGGATCTCCAATCGGCGCAGGGGAAGCGTCAGCGCAGAGTTGCTGGAGGAAGCCGATCATGAGCCGAGGCCGCACGTTTCTTGTCACAGTCATCCTGGTCGGGGCGCTCCCCGTCGTTGATGCCCCATTTGTGGGTCCCGTGGGGCTGACGACCCGGGCAGGCGCGGTCGCCTCGGCGCAGACGCGCGACGAGGTCGTGCCGTTTCGTATCGCGGTGCCTGACGCCGTGCTCGCCGACCTGAGGGAGCGCCTTGCGCGCACCAGGTTCCCCGACGAGCTCGAGGGCGCCCAATGGGACTACGGCACGAACCTGGCGTACCTCAGAGAGCTGGTCACCTACTGGCGCACGAAGTTCGACTGGCGCGAGCAGGAGCGCCGGCTGAACCAGTTGCCGCAGTTCAAGACCACCGTCGACGGGATCGATATTCATTTCGTCCACCAGCGATCGAGTCATGTGAACGCCGTGCCGCTCGTGTTCATCCACGGCTGGCCCGGTTCGTTCTGGGAGGCCACCAAGATCATCGGACCACTCACCGAGCCGACCAGACACGGCGGGCGGGCCGAGGACGCGTTTCACGTCGTCGCCGTCTCGCTGCCCGGCTACGGATTCTCGGGGAAGCCGCGCCAGCCCGGTTACAGCAACCGGCAGATTGCCGCGATGATCGCCCAGCTGATGCCGCGCCTTGGGTACACACGCTACGGGGCGCAGGGCGGAGACTGGGGCGGCTTCATCGTCAGACAGCTCGGACTGGTGGACCCGACGCACCTGATTGGTCTCCACAGCAACTTCTGCGTACCCGGTGTGCTGACCGGCGTAAGCAATCCGACTGAGGGCATTTCCGCTGAGGAACAGCGACGGCTCGAGGCGTCGCGGGCGTTCATGGCCACCGATACCGCCTACAGCCAACTGCAGGGC
>CAZCEL010000224.1:0-6490 GCA_964497175.1 uncultured Bifidobacteriaceae bacterium | reverse complement strand
TCGGACTCCACAGCAACTTCTGTGTTCCCGGTGCGCCAGCCGGCGTGAATCCGAACGAGGGAGTTTCCGCGGAAGAGCTTCGCCGGCTCGAGGCGTCGCGGGCATTCATGGCCACCGAGACGGCCTACAGCCAGCTGCAGGGCACCAAGCCGCAGACGCTCGGCTACTCGCTCAACGACTCGCCGGCTGGCCTGGCGGCGTGGATCGTGGAGAAGTTCCGTACGTGGTCCGACTCGGCGGGCGAGGTCGAGAAGCGCTTCACGAAAGACGAGCTCCTCACCAACATCATGATCTACTGGGTTACGCAAACCGGCCCCTCGTCGGTCCGGCTCTACTACGAGAACCGCAAGGATCCGGGGTTGTCCGGCCGGGTGGAGGTGCCGTTTGCCTGCGCGCGATTCCCCGGTGAGCCCTTCAACCTCGGCCCGCGCCGCGCGGTGGAGGCGAGCTACAACCTGCAGCAGTACACCGAGATGCCCCGAGGTGGCCACTTCGCCGCGCTCGAGGAGCCCGGACTGCTCGTGGACGATCTGCGGAAGTTCTTCCGCGGCCGGCGGTGACCCGGAGGATCGAACAGGTGCCTTGCACGACCTCAGCAATCGCCGGCATCAGGAGGAGGGACATGCCAATGTCGCCGCGCCGCACGATCCTCGAGCTGTTGCTCGCCGCGCTGGTGCTCGCCGTGGTGATCGCGCCGACAGTGGCCGGATCGCTTCCCGCGGCGAAGCCCGAGGATGTGGGCATCTCGTCGGATCGCCTCCGGCGGATCCACGAAACGATTCAGCGTCACATGGATGCGCAGCACATCGCCGGCGCGGTGACGCTGGTGGCGCGGCGCGGCCGCGTGGCCCATTTCGAGGCCCACGGCTACATGGATCTGACGTCCAGGAAGCCGATGAGCAAGGACGCGATCTTCCGCCTGGCCTCGATGTCGAAGCCGGTGACGGCCGTGGCCATCCTCATGCTGTTCGAGGAGGGGAAGATTCGCCTGAACGACCCGGTGTCGGTGTTCATCCCTGCCTTCAAGAATCCAAAGGTCGCCTTCGCGGAGTCGTCGCTGCCGCCAGGGACGGCGGGCAACCGCGCGGGCGATGAGCGCCGTGCAGCCCGAATCGTGCCGGCGAACCGGGAGATCACGGTTCGCGATCTGCTGACGCACACCTCCGGCCTGCTCAGTCGAGGCGCCGGTGAGGCGGCCGCCAAGCTGTCACCTCGGCAGCCGGCCGAGACCCTGGCGGACTACATCCCGCGCCTCGCCGCTGTCCCGCTCGACTTCCAGCCCGGGACCGCCTGGAGCTACAGTCCCGGCGCGGGCATCGACGTCCTCGGCCGCATCGTCGAGGTCGTATCCGGCGTGACCTTTGGTCGATTTCTGAAGGAGCGCCTGTTCGATCCGCTCGGGATGAAGGACACGGGATTCACGCTCACCGACGCCCGCACCGCCCGTCTGGTGACGCTGCACCGAAGGACGGCAGGCGGCCTCGAGAAGGCCCCGAACGACACGGGCAGAATCGAGACGGTGTATTTCTCGGGCGCCGGCGGGCTGGTGAGCACGGCGGATGATTACCTGCAGTTCGCGCAGATGCTGGTGAACGGCGGCGAGCTGAACGGCCGGCGGTTTCTCAGTCCAAAGACGGTCGAGCTGATGGCGACCAACCACGTCGGGGAGCTGTACGCGAGCGGGTGCGCGCACCAGACCGTCGGCCCGTGCGACTTCTACGATCAACGCGGCATGGGATTCGGCCTCGGCGTCGACGTGGTCCGCGATCCGGTTGCCGCCGGTGTCGGCGTCTCTGCCGGCAGCTTCGGGTGGGCAGGCGCGTTCGGGACGCGGATGTGGGTGGATCCGAAGGAACGTATGGTCACCATTCTCCTGGTGTCGACGCGGGTCGTGCAGGTCCAGCGGGATTTCGAGTACGCGGTCCGTCAGGCGCTCATCGAGTGAATGTCCGTCACGTTCCGCACGCTCGTTGCCAGCCGAGATGATTGGGCTGTAACATCAGCGCCATGCCGCAGAAGCCGCTCATGGCGACCGTCAGCGTCCTGGCATTAGCCTGGCTCGTCGCATCACAGCCTGTCGGGTCGCAAGCGGCGCCGCTGCCGCAGCCCAAGTATCACCACATTCATCTCAACGCGGTAAATCCGGACCGATCGCTCGACTGGTACGCGAGCTACTGGCTGGCGGGCAGGAAGACGACCGTCGCGGGGTTTCCCGCGTTCGAGGGCGGCAACGACTTGTACCTGCTCTATACGAAGGTCGACAAGCAGGCGCCGGGCGGATTCGACAGGAAGCTGTACCGTTCGGTGCCGCAGAGCGCGTTCTGGACCTTCGGGTCGGGCGTGGTCGACACCGCCGGTCTCGTCGACCGGCTCACGAAGCTCGATCCCAAGCGCTTCGAGTTTCTGCGGGTGTACTCGGGCCCCGAGGACAAGACCGGCGTCATTCGATCGGCGCTCGCCCCTCAGGGCGATCAACTGCTGACGCTGTCGCAGCTGCGCGAGCGGGCCGAGCGCGAGAAGAACGCGCCCGCAGCGCCGAGGCCCGGGAACCAGGACTTCGGCTATCTCGTCGATCCCGACGGCATGCTCGTCGAGTTCAACTCGGCGACAGCCGACCACTTCTGGGCGCACAATCATTTCTGGCACGAGCGGCCGCTGTGCACGGCGAATTGGTACGTCGAGCATCTCGGCATGCAACTGACGCCGACGCGGGACCCGGCGACCGGGCAGATGGTCACGCGTTCGCGCTGGGACCCGTGCGACGTTCCGGTCGGCGAGGTCGGATACCCGAGCTTCATGCCACAGGGCCAGCTCCGGATTCCGATCGGCAACGTGCGGTTCGCCAACGGTACCTGGGCCTGGTACACGCGCCAGTGCCGGAATGGCCGCTGCGGTCCGGGGAACGACCGGCCGCTTGCGCCGTCACGGGGCCAGGTCGTCGATCACATCGCGCTCACCTTCCCGGATCTCGATGCCGTGACAGCGCACCTGAAGGCGAAGGGCGTGCCCATCGTGAGGGGACCGTACCGGTTCGCCGACACACGGGCGCTCCTCATCGAGGATCTCGACGGTCTCGGCGTGGAGCTGATCGAGATGAAGTGACACGGCCGCGCTCGCGGCCTATTGCAGCACGCTGCTCTCTCGGGCCTGCGCGATGTACTTCTCGGCGTCCGCATCCAGCAGGAACCGGGACCGAACGAGCTGCCTGGCCGCCCGCTCGACGGCTGCGACAAAACCGGCGTGGCTGCCATAGCGTTCTTCGAGCGAGCGCCGAGAATCGCCGGCCGACAGACGCTCCGCCTTCGTCTTCGCAAACGGGACGTACGACCCGGCCAGACCGCAGAGTGCCGCGCCCGCGTGCGGCGCCGCGAGCAGGTTCCAGCCAGTCGTCGTGCCGAGCGGAGCGCGAATCTGAATCCCTCGGGTGCCTGCGATGTCGTGACCATCCTCGTCCGGCTTCGGCACGAGCACCGGGTAGCGGCCCCTCGTCAGGGGAGGCTGCAGCGACAACACCCCGCCCAGCCGGCCGAATGAGGGTCCGAAATCGAGCAGCTCGTAGTCGTTCACCACGGTTGGAAAATCGACGCCGGCTATCCGGGGGAAGTCCTTTCGAGCCTCGCTGACCTCGACGAGCGTGCCATCGTCCAGCCGAGGGTAGTTGCTCGGTGGCGGCTCGATGCCCTGGTCGGCCCAGCGATCCATGGCCACGAGCAGGGCCCGCCCGAGGTCGCCCGTTCCCGACGGCGTCGGATTCCGGCATCGCGGGTTCATGCCCGGTGCGGGCGCTCCGAGCCCGCCGGCCCCGAAGCCATGCGACGTGCTCGAGTTGAGGTACAGGCGCACGTTGCCCGGGATCGACACGGTCCGCCCGAGCGCGTCGACGGTGTTGAGCGAGGCGCGGAGCTGCCAGAATTCGGTCGAGGAGTCGGCCTGCATGAGCAGCGGGTCGGTCGCCGGCCGCTTCATGATGCCGTCGGTGATGCCGGAAATCGGGTCCGTCGTCACCGCGTAGGTGAAGGGGGGATAACTCGATTGCAGGAAGTCGTGCCGATCCTCCTGGCCCGAATAGACGTTCGGATCGGCGAACCGCACGTTGATGAAGACGCGGTCGGTCCCCGCAATGGTCGGGATGATGCCGTCGAACACCTTGCGGTGAGCCTCGTCCTCGTTGAACCCGAGATAGATGAAATCGCGCAGGTAGCCCCCCGTCTGGGATGCGCCTGTGGCGTAGACACGGCGGACCGCGGGCTTCTCGGACGCCGTGGCGAGCGGATTGGGATTGCCGGCATCGTCACGCGCCTCGTATCGAAGGAACGATGCGACATCGCGCGTCGCTGCGTGTCCGAGACCCATCACGACCGGGTCCCTGGCCAGGTAGATGAGCTCGTAGAGTCTGTCGCTCTTGAAGCCGTCGAAGTAACAGATGTCGGTCGACGAGGGGGCGAGACTCGCCTGGCCGGTCGGGCAGCGTCCGAACGCCCACCGGCTGGAGGGAATCGGGGTTTTCTCGTCGGCCACGGCGTTTCGCACCGTGAGCGAGGCGTGGGACGGATTGCTGTCCGCCGTCTCGTACGGCCTGAAGGCGGCGCCGCCTTTGAGGTTAAAAGTGAAGGCGCCTTCGCGAGGGATGTTGCGGCCGGAGTACTCGACGCGCATGCGGCCCACGATCGGGCTGCCGTCGGGCTGCGTGGCCACGGGGAGCATCGCACCGAGCCTCGTGGCGGTCGCGATGACGTCGCCCTGCCACCCGGCATCCACGATCGTGTATCCGAGCTTGAGCGCGAGATCGTTGCCGCCCACCTGCGCGGCTTTCTCCACGCCGAGGAGCGCGTCGTTCCCACGATTGTTGACCGTGTAGTAGATCTTGCCGTTCCCGCGCGACGGGTCCACCGGCCTGAGGATGAAGAACGGCGTGCTGAACTCGACCCGGCCGCGCGCGTTTCTCGGCGCCTTGTCGAGGTCCACGATGACGGCGTTCAGCGGATCGCGCGGATCGACTTCCAGGTGCGCCGTGCCGGCGAGCCGCTCGTACGGGCCCACCGATCCCCACGCCGCGCCGTCGGCGAACGGCCGGCGGCTCTCGACGACCAAGCGGACGACGCGCGAGTGGGCGAGGCTCGGAAACATAACCGCCACCAGCATGAGCGAGAGCACCCGTGTCACGTCTGACTCCTGTTCTTCTCGCCGCCGGCGGCTCGCCGGCAGTCTGCGCGGATCCAACCCCGTCACCGTGCCAGGACTTCGGCTAGAACGCCATCAGATACGTCATCTTGGCGATCACGGCCCGATCGTTGCGGTCGATGCGCTCATCGTGGCGGTCGTTGTAGACGAGGAAGAAGTCGCTGAGCGGCCGATGGATGATGTTGAACCGGAGGTTGGAGCTCAGCTGCCGTGAGTCGGTGTTGTACTGCACCAGCGCGTTGACGAACACCCGCGTGTTGAAGTTGTAGTTGACGCGGCTCGTGACCAGCGTCGAGACGAACGAACCGGTCGAGAGCTCGACGTCGTTGACCTGCAGGTTGATCGACGCGTTGAAATGTTCGCTCGCTCTGAGACTCGGGCCGATGCTGTAGCCTCGGCGGCGGCCGTCGTAGAAGTCCCCGAGCGACAGGCGGCTGGTGAACGAGAAGCGCGCGGAGCTGTTCGAATTCCACAACAGGAACCACTCGTTGAACTCGTAGCGGCCCGGGTTGACGCTCACACTCCTGGCCGTGTTGATCGTAAAGGGCGCCCGGATTTCCTCGACGTTCGGATTCACGCCCAGCTCGACAAACGCCCCGTCGTGAAAGTTGAAGGGGAGGTGAAAGTCCTGATAGCGCGACTCGAGACCCATGCCGTCGTGCCGCGTGAAGATGTCCATCAACCAGTGTGGTCTCGTCTCGCGGATTCCAAGCTTTGAGAGCCATTCGGGCCGGAACCGCCGGCCGAAGTAAAAGTACGTGTTGTTGACGCCGCGCCGAGGCACGAACCCCATTTCGTCGTTGAACCGCTCGCCGATCGACGTGATACGCGCTCGAAGCTGCCAGGCTCTCGACTCGTAGTCGATGCTGCCGCGAACCGCATGGTCACGCCCGGTCCCCGGCAGCGCCGCTTCGGCCGAGGCGGTCTTGACGGCGTAGCCGTCGATCGTCAGGAAGCCGAACCGGAAGTTCGCGTCGACGCCCGCGACCCGGTTGAATCCCGGGCCGCTCTGCTCCTTGTTGAGGAGCACGACACCGATGTCGGAGGTCTTGAGGATGTCGCGTCGCGCGCGCAGGGCGGTGAAGTTCGTGCCCGGCTCGCCGGAGTGCGCGCGCTGCTGAATGGTCAGGACGCCGACCGAGTAAGGGCCGCTACGCCCACTCAGCCTCGTGCCGCCCAGAATCGGAATGGCGTCGCCCGCCTCGGACAGCCCGATGCGGCGGCTGAAGAACAGGCGCAGATCCTGAGAGGCGTTCTGCCGTCCGGCGCTGGGCCCGCCGCCACCTCCACCCCCGCCGCCCCCGCCTCC
>CAZCEL010000223.1:0-7859 GCA_964497175.1 uncultured Bifidobacteriaceae bacterium | reverse complement strand
AGATCATGCCTAGTCTCGTGGGCTCGGAGATGTGTATAAGAGACAGGTACTTGAACGAGTGGCTCGGCACCACGCGGTCGTCGTGATCGGCGGTGGTGATGAGCGTAGCCGGGTAGCATGTGCCGGGCTTCACGTTCTGCACCGGCGAATACTTGAAGAGAAACGGGAACTGCGACGGGTTCTGCGCCGATCCGTACTCGGTGACCCAGAGACGTCCACCAGTGAACCGATCGTAGCGGAGCATGTCCATCACGCTGACCGCTGGCAGCGCCACCGCATAGAGGTCCGGCCGCTGATTGATCACAGCGCCCACGAGCAGGCCCCCGTTTGATCCACCCATCACGCCGAGCCTGGCAGGAGAGGTGTACTTCTCCCGCACGAGATGTTCGGCGACGGCGATGAAGTGTCCACCGGCAGCGCCGGCGGCTCGAACGGCGTGCTGGTCCGGGCGGTCGGGTCGTAGCGGTAGACGGTCGATGGGTCGAGGGGCGAGCTGAAGGTGTACCAGATGTCCGGTGCGTCTTCGCGCCCGCTCACTGCGCCCACCGCGCCGATGCCTGGCAACAGGATGTCGCCCTGCGGGGAGCCGTCGAGGCCGAACAGACGAAGCCGGCTCTGCACGTCCTCCAGATACTGCGCGACCACGCGCCCGCCGATCACGGCGACGCTCTCGAGCGCCTGAGGCTGCTCGGCGACAATCGTCTGCCACGCTCCCGAGGGATTCCGGACGTCCACGGCAATGACCTTGCGATTGGGTGCCTCCTTGTCGGAGCGCAGGTACACCACCGTACCCCGGCTGCCGATCGGCGCGTACTCCGCGTCGTCGGCTTCGATGACGGGCTTGACGGGCGCCTTGACGTTGGGAGCGTTCGGATCGCCCAGGTCGGCGTAGTAGAGCCTGTTCCTGTTTCCGGAGCCCTCGAACATCGTAACGAGCAGGTAACGGCCATCCTCGGTGACCTCGCCCCCCACGATCCAGCCGGAGAGATCCCTCCGCTCGTACACCAGCACATCAGCGGACTGGGGCGTGCCGACACGGTGGTAGTAGAGTGCATGGCCTGAGAGCGCGGCTTCGAGCACCTTGCCCTTCGGCGGCTCCGGATAGCGCGAGTAGAAGAAGCCTTTGGCGTCCTTCGTCCAAGAGATGTCCGAGAAGCGCATCCACTCCACGCGGTCCGACAGGTCCCTGCCGGTGTCAATCTCGCGGACGCGAATCGTCCGCCAGTCGGCGCCGCCCTCGGAGAGGCCGTAGGCCAGCAGGCGTGCGTCAGGTGAGGGCTCCCACAGCGAGAGCGCCACAGCGCCTTCGGACGAGATGACATTGGGGTCGATCACGAGCGACGGCGGTGCCTCGGTGCTGTCCCGCATGAACACGGGCGCCTGCCGCTGGAGGCCGGTGTTCTTCGAGTAGAACAGGCGGCCGCCTTCCGATACCGGAAGGCCTGTACGCGGGTAGTTCCACAGCGCGGTCAACCGTTCGCGGAGCAGCAGGCTGTGCGGGAGCGCCGCCAGGTACGGATCGGTCACCGCGTTCTGTGCCGCGATCCATTCGGCCACCCGCGGACTGTCGAGATCTTCCATCCACCGGTAGGGATCGGCTACCTTCGTGCCGTGATAGTCCTCGATCACGCTGCCACGGGCTGTCACTGGGTAGGCGGGCACGGCGGGCCTCGGCTCGGGCGGGCTGCACGCCGAGAGAGCCGCGACGGCGAACACCATCAGTCGCATCGGTGGACCTCCGGGCCTGGCCCTCCCGCCCTTTAACGGCATACCCGCCGAGATTCGGGGTGTCAGTCCCTGAATCAGTACCTGAACAAGTACTGCAGCTTCGTGAAGATGGCCCGGTTCGTGCGCTTGAGCGCGGTGGTGGTGAACAGCGTGCTGCTGATGCGATCGGCCTGCCGGTAGTGATCGTCGTACCCGACGTAGAAGACCGTGCCCGCGTTGATGCGGTAGGTCAGCAGCAGGTTGCCGCCGACCGTCTTGTCGAATGTGTTGTACTCGAGGATGTTCCGCAACACGAACCGATCCGTGAACTGGAACGTTGTTCGCGCGCGGTAGATCTTGACGTCGAACAGCTCCAGGTTGGCGCGCGGCTCGACGAAGGTCGCCGAGGTGATGTTGATGTTGGACTGGAGCCGGGCCGACGGCTGCAGGTTCATGAAGAGGTTGTAGTTGACTCCATTACCGAGAAACGGCGTGCTGATATACAGGATCTGATCGCCGATGTTCATGAAGCCGCCGAAGCCGAACTTCCGGCTCGTGTTGACGCCGGCGCCGAACATCGTCCGGTTCTTCCGGAAGTCGATGCCCGCGAACCGTTCCATGTCCCTGCTGAAGTTCGCGATCGCGATGATGTTCTTGGCGAATATCCCGTTGAGCCCGGCACTTATGCTCTCGTCCTGCAGCACGCCCCCGTACGTGTAATTCCGCTCGTAGCCGAAGCGCGGGCCCCAGTTGATGACCCACTTCTCGGGCCAGAATCGGTAGAACAGGTTGGCAAGTGACTGCCGCTGATCGACCCTCCGGACGAATCCCGCATCGGTCTGGAAGTTGGGGTCGATCCCGTTCGAGACGATGCTGTAGCTGAGGTTGCGGCCTTCCTTACGGAACCCCACGTCGTAGAAATGGCCCGTCTGCCTGACGCCGTCCGCGTCGGTCAAGTCGCTGAAGATGGCCGTCGTCCAAATGCGATGATTCCGCCCGATCGAGAACTGCGTATCGAACCCTCCCAGGCGGCTGGACCGATCCATGAACTCCCGGTCCGTGAAGATCATTCCCAGGTGCGACTCGGAGTACAGGTCGTAGCGCACGCGGCCCAGCAGAAACTGCGCGGTCTGTCCGAAGAGCGGATCGGTCGGGTCCGGGACGTTGCCGGGCGCCTCGTCATCGGCGAAGACCACGCCGAGCGTTGTCTTGCCCACCTTGCCCGTGAGCTTGGCGCCGAACCGCGGGTCGACGATCGTTCGCGTGTGGACGAAGGTCACCGGGCCGAGGATGTTGAAGATTTCCTGGCCTTCGAGAAAGAACGGCCGCAGTTCCGGGTAGAAGAGCGGAAAGCGCTGGTTCACCTCGATCTGCGGCAGATCGGACTCGACCTGTGAGAAGTCCGGGTTATAGGCGAAGTCGAGCGTCAGGTTGGAGGTGATGCCGTACTTGACGTTGAGCCCCCCCTCTGCGGCGTCGTTCGTGTCGTACCCACCGGTCGTGCTGCTCAGGTTGGCCACCTGGACCGCGGTGAAGGTCGGCAGAATCTCGAGGTTGCGGCTGTTCGAGACGTTGCTGAGCCCCTCGAGGGTCCCCATCTGCCGCAGAAAACCCATGACATCGCGCGAGACCGGCGCCCAGACCACGCTCTCGGCCTTGCTCTGGACGCCACGCTGGACCTGGAATCCCCAGCGGTGATTCTGTCCGCGCTCCCGGGCCGGGTAGCGCAGGCTCTTGAAGGGGATGGCCATCTCGGCCGTCCATCCGTCCTCGACCAGCTGGCCCGCCGAGTCGAACAGCGCATCCCAGGACGGGTCGCCCATGGCGCCCATCATCATGCCGCCCATGCCGCCGAATCCGCCACCGCTCATGAGCGCATCGCCCTGGACGCCGTAGCCGTTCACCGAGAACACGTACGCCCGCTGCTGATCGAGGAACGGATCGAAGTAGATGTCCACCGTGTCGTCGCCGCGGACCTGGTCGCGGTCGACGCGGTTGGCGCGAATCAGGCCGGGGTCGGAGTAGTGCGCGTAGATGCCGAAGTACAGGTTGCGGCTGTCGTACGCGATGTAGACCTCCGTCTTCTCCGTCGCCGGCGCGCCATCGAGCGGCCGCTGCTGCACGAAGTCGGTGATGCGTGCCGCCGTCCGCCAGACCGTGTCGTCGAGTCGGCCGTCAATGCTTGGCGCCTGCGTGACGCGAACGGCGGTCACCGACGGGCGGCCCGCAAGGATGCCTGCCGCCGGAGCACTGCTCAAGGCCGCGCCCGGCGCAGGCGCGAATCCCGCGGCAGGCGCAGGTGCAAGTCCCGCGGCAGCAGGCGGCGTATCGAGGCGCACCGCTGCGGTCCCCTGGCTGGCGGGTCGAGCCGCCGGCGCACGTGCAGCACCACCTTCACCACGGCCGCCTGGCACGGGTCGATCCGGGACGGCCACCCCCGTGCCGCCGCTGGCGAGGGCACTGCTTCCACCCTCCGCCGCCGGCGAGGGAGCGAGTGGTGCCGGCTTCTGAGCGCCGGCACCCGCCGCCGCAGCCGCCCCCGCGTTGGTCAGCTCCGCACCGAGATCCCGGACGATTCGATCCTGCAGCTCGAAGATTTGAGGGAGCATCCCGTCGAGCTTTGTCGCCACCCTCACTCTGTTGGTCTCGATCTCGAGCACTCGTGCGGTGATTCGCACCTGCTCACCGAGACGCTGATATCCGCCCGTCACGACCCAGCGTGCCCCCAGTTGCTTGCCGAGCTCGACGATGCTTCGATCGTCCTCACCGAGAAGGATGCCCCGACGGCGGGCCTCGTCAGCGACCGTTTCCGGCCGGACCACCGACACCGCGCCAATCCGTTCCAGATCGGCGGCGACGGTCTCGGCGATGCCGCGGCCGATCCATACGTCGGCGGCCTGCCCCGAGATATTCGTAAAGGGCAAGACCACGACGCGCCTGGCCGACACGGACTCGCTGCTGGACGCAGTCGAGTCCTGCCCGAACGCGTAAGGCGTCATCCAGACGGAGAAGCAGCAGATCGAAAAGAGCGCGGCCCAGGAAGGAAACTTCATAAGCTGGTAATCCACAAAGGATACACTTCTTGCGCGCGACAAGAGGCTTTTCCGTTCCAAGCCCCTCTTGGTCTTAACGAAACTTAACGTAGAATGTCTTCCTGTTTGCGATGACACGACACCACGTGCGCGGGGAACTCCCTTTGGGCCTCCTCACAGCGGCCATGGCCGTGCTGCTGGCGGCCGCCGCCTCGGCACAGACGATCCAGAACGAGGGCGGCGAGAGCGCCGGCTCTCGCGTTGTCGCGGCCGGACAGCGGCTGTTCACGACGGCGTGTCGGACCTGCCACGGGGAGGAGGGCGTCGGAAATCGCGCCCCGGCGTTGCGCGGCGATCGCTTCACTGCCGATTACGTGCGCCGGTTGATCGCACGCGGCAAGCCCGGCACGCTGATGCCCAAGTTTGTCCCGGGCTTGAGCGCGGCGCAAGTCGAGAGCCTCACTCAGTACGTCGTGTCCCTGCAGCGGCCGAGCGAGCTGATGGCGCTGCGCGGCGATCCATCTGCGGGCCGCGAACTCTTCTTCAATCCCGGCGCCGCGCACAGCTGCCACGTCTGTCACGTGCTTGGCGGAGAAGGTGCCCGCGTCGGACCGGATCTGACCAAGAGGCTCGCCGGACACGGGCCTCGCGACATCTTCCAGCGTATCGTCGTCGTGCCGCACCGATCGGCGGATCCTGCGTACCTGAAGGTCGCGATTACCACGCGCAGCGGCCAGCGGTTTGTCGGCATCAGGACAGAGAGCATCGACGGCGACTTCGAGTTCTACGACACCGCGACGCTGCCGCCCGTGCTTCGGAGTCTGCCGCGCGGCGACGTCGTGTCGGCCGAGCAGCTCAACGGCACCGCAATGCCGAGCGACTACGCGTCGCGTTTCTCGCTCCAGCAGTTGCTCGATCTGGTGGCCTTTCTCGCGCCCTACGGCAAGCCGCCCGCCAGGCCGATCACCCTGGCGGACGTCATCACGCTGACTCGTTAAATGGGGAACGCGTTGACCAGCTGCAGGGTTTCGACGCTCGGGCGTTGGCTCCCGCGGATGGTGGCGGCGATGGGGATCGTGGTGTTGCCGGTCTCCGCGCGGGTGAGCGTCGCTCAAGGTCCAAGCGCCGAGGATCTGGCGGACGGCCTTCGGCTGTTTCGTCAGAAGGGCGACTGCCAGGCGTGTCACGGGTGGGCCGGCGACGGCCGCAAGATGGACACGCAGATGCCCGACGGCGCCAATCTGCGCACGACGAGGCTGGGCAGAAGCGGTCTCGTCCTCGCTATCAAGTGCGGCCGTCCAGGAAGGGGCATGCCTGCGTACGACCGGCTGGCGTACAGCGACGGGCGCTGCTTCGACATGAAGCAGGCCGACCTGGCGCGGCAGGGGCTGCAACTGCCGGATCCCCCGTCGACGCTGCAGCCCAGAGAGATTGACCTTCTCGTCGACTTCCTGCTCGCGCGGATCGTCGGACAAGGCCCGATGGATCGGGCCAAGTGCATCGAGTTCTGGGGCAGCGACGTCGAGGTGTGCAGCGAGTTCAAGTAGCTGACCGCTGACGGCTGATCGCTGACCGCTGTACGCTAATTCAGCGCGAACACGAAGAGATAGCTCGAGTTCTCCAGCTTGTCGTACTTGACTGGATGCAGATGGCGCCCGCTGGTTTGTACGGCGATGTACTGTCTGGGGCCGATGGCGTACGTGACCGGGGCGCCCTTGAGCGGCGTGCCCACGTTGAATCGCCACAGCTCCTCGAGCGTGTCGTCGTTGTAGGCCACGACCCACCCATCCTGCAGTGCCGTCAAGACCAGACCGCCCGCCGTCGCGATCACGCCGGACCGGACCTCGATGTCGGTCACGACCTTGGCCAGAACCTTGTGGTGCACGGCATCGAAGGCCGTCACTGACCCGTAATAGAGATCGCTGCTGTACTGGCGCGGCTGGCTGGCCTTGTTGTCGATGCCGCCCTCTTTCGACCGCGACGCGACAGCGGCGCCGGTCTGCGAGAAGCACCCTTCAGTTCCCGCGCCATACGCGACGTTCTTGATCGGGTTGAAGGCAAGCGGCTGGTGCGCGATGCCGCCATGCCACGTCGGGCACGCGCGCTTCTTGCCGTCGCCGCGCAGCGCGCGCGCCTCGGGGTTGTAAATCTGCACGTCCAGCTTCGGGTCGTACTCGAGGGGCCTCCCCGTCTTGGGGTTGATGCCCTTGGTCCAGTTCAGGTCGTTCACGTACTTCTCGGCCTTGAGGAACTTCCCGGTCGTGCGATCGAGCGTGTAGTAGAACCCGTTGCGCGCGTAGTGCCCGACGACCTTGCGCTTCACCCCGTCGATCGTCGTGTCGTAGAGCATGTGCACGCCGACTTCGTCGTAATCCCACGAATCGTTCGGCGTGTACTGGAAGTGCCAGGCCAGCTTGCCCGTCTCGACGTTCAACGCCACGGCCGAATTTGTATAGAGGTTGTCGCCCGGGCGGAACTGCGGGTCATAAATCGGGAACGGGTTGCCCGTGCCAACGATGTAGAGCTTCGTCTCGGGATCGTAGGAGCCGGTCTGCCAGATGCCGCCGCCGCCCGTCTTCCACGCGTTGTGATCGTCCTTCCAGGTTTCGCTGCCCGGGTCGCCCGGCTTCGGCACGGTGTACCAGCGCCAGAGCTCGTTGCCGGTCTTCACGTCGAGCGCGGCGACCCAGCCGCGCGTACCGCCATCGCCAGCGCCATTCTGGATCAGGACCTTACCGTCGGCGACCAGCGGCGCGGTGAGAAATCTCTCCCGACCGCCGAATTCGTTCTTGGTCGCGATCTGCTTTTCCCACACGATCTCGCCATTGTCGCGATTGATAGCGATGACGCGGCCGTCCTGCAGGTTGGTAATCACGAGGTCTTCCCAGAGCGCGATGCCGCGGGTACGGGGCGTATTACCTTCATGCGGCACGCCAGGGTCGACCGTCCACACGAACTCGCCCTTGTTGGGGTGGCGCGCGTCGATCTTGTAGACCGTGCCCCAGCCATCGCTCGTGTACATGAAGCCGTTGTCGACGAGCGGATTGACTTCATTCTCCGGACCGCTCTGTCCCACGTCCTGCATGCCGCCCAACGCGAGCGCCCACACGACGCGCAGGT
>CAZCEL010000222.1:0-7908 GCA_964497175.1 uncultured Bifidobacteriaceae bacterium | reverse complement strand
ATCAGATCCGGCTTGCCGTTGCCGATGTGCCAGAGCCTCGGATCGTCGAAGACGCGCGGCGGCGGCAGGTCGGCGGGATTGCCCAGTGGTGCGCCAGTGTCCACCCATCTCGCAATCCTGGCGATTTCTGCGTCCGACAGGGACCAATCGTTCTTGAATTCCTGGATGCCGACGTTCTTGTCGATGCCCCACGGCGGCATTTCGCGTGCCGACACGCGCTGTTTGATCGCCCGCGCCCAGGGACGCGTCTCCTCGTAGGTCATCAGCGACATCGGCGCCACCGATCCGGGCCGATGGCAGTTCTGGCAGGAACGCTGGAGGATCGGCATCACGTCCCTGGCGAATGTGACGGGGTTCTCTCTGGCGGAGGGCTGTTGGGCGTCGGGGGCGGCACCTGACAGCAGGATGGCCGCTCCAACCGCTGCGAGGAACACGAGTCCCGTCACGCTGAGCCGGCGGCGCTGCCTGGTCTTCATCGCATGCTCCTTGCTACTTCTGCTTCCGCCACGGTTCCGAGGGCGAGGCTACACCCGGAGCCGGGGGGTGTCAACGGTGAGCCCTCAGTGAGCCCTCAGTTCCTGGGCACACAGCGGCGGGGACCGCCGGGAGGGTCGTTGCGATACTGGACGTGGCAGTTCAGGCAGGCTTCGATGAGCTGGTCGGTGAGCCCGCTGACCTTCTCCTGGTTCTTCTCCCGCGCAGCCGCCAAGACTGTTCGCGCCACGTCCCGTAATCCCTGAGCCCATCTGGGAAAGTCCTCCCGGTCGAGCGGCACGGGCCGGCCGTTCGAGCACAGCCGGCCGGGCTTCAGCATCAGGTCGGGCGCTTCCGCGAGCGCGATTGCCGCCTGCTGGACGAGGTCCCATCCCGCATACATGTTCGCGAACGTCGTCAGTGCCCCGCCGCCAACAGGCCCCAGCTTCTTCTCGATGGCGGGGTCGTTGGTCTGCACGTCGAAGATGATGTTGGAATTGGGAAACATGATCGCCCGCATGAGCTCGGCCAGGCTCCCCTCCGGCTTCGCGGTCGACTGCGCGCGTGGCGTGGGCGATGGCCGGCGTGGGGAAGGTGTCTGTCCAGCGAGTGGGGCCAGGAGGATCAGGAGCATCAGTCCGACGGCGATCGTCAGGAGCCGCATGGGCGTTCACCTCACCTCATCGCACGAGTCAGTCTGGATTCTTGCACATGGAACGGCCAGCTGCGTACGAACATCGAAGTGCATGACGTCGGCTATACTCGGCTGTCCATCGCGCGACCTTGGAATCGCACGGGGTGGGCCTCCCGGCTTGATGCACCGCGCTCGTCCGGCAGGTGGAAGGTCCGGACTGTGAATATGGGTCCTGCACTCTGGGTCCGCTGTCTGCTGGTGAGCGTGCTCTCCGGTGCAGGCTGGATTTCCGCCAGCTGCGCCGGGAGCGCACCATCTGTTCTGTCGCGCCCGCCCCGCGACGCCATCATGGCGCCGCTCGATCTGGCGAACACAACGTGGCTGGAGGCATTACGGGCGGCGCAGTTGAAGACCGTCGCCCGCTTCGATGTGCACCACGACTTTCGATTCGTCGATCGGCTGGCCGACAGCCGCATCAGCTTCCAGCATCGCATCGTCAGTGACGCCGGGAGGACCTACAAGGGGGTCCATTACGATCACGGCAACGGACTGGCGGTTGCCGATGTCGACGGCGACGGCCTGCCCGACGTGTATTTCACCACTCAGGTTGGCAGCAACGGGCTCTGGCGGAACCTGGGAGGCGGACGGTTCGAGGACTGGACCGAGCGGGCCGGCGTGGACGTGACCAACCGGATCGGTGTCTCGGCGTCATTTGCCGACATCGACAACGACGGCGACCCCGACCTCTACGCGACCACCGTTCGCGGGGGGAACGTCCTGTTCGAGAATGAGGGCGGCGGCAGGTTCCGCGACATCACAGCGGCGTCGGGACTCGGCTACGTGGGTCACTCCTCGAGTGCGGTCTTTTTCGACTACAACCGTGACGGCCTGCTCGATCTCTTCCTCGCGAATGTCGGCAAGTACACAACCGACGAAATCGGCGGCGACGGCTACAGGTACTACGTGGGCATTGCGCAGGACGCCTTTTTCAGCCACCGGTTCCCCCACCTGGCCGAGCAGAGCATTCTCTTCCGGAACGAGGGCGGACACCGGTTCGTCGACGTATCCGCCGAGGTTGGTCTTCAGGACACGCGGTGGTCCGGGGACGCGAGTCCGGTCGACGTCAACGAGGACGGGTGGATCGATCTCTACGTGCTGAACATGCAGGGCGACGACGAGTACTACGAGAACGTGGGAGGCAAGCGCTTCGTTGCGAGGGGCCGGGAGGTCTTTCCCAGGACGTCCTGGGGGGCGATGGGGATCAAGGTCTTCGATTTCAACAACGACGGCCGCCAGGACATCTTCATCACCGACATGCACTCGGACATGAGCGAACGCATCGGTCCCGATCGGGAGAAACGGAAGGCCACCATGCGATGGGACGCCTCGATGGTGGGCGACGGAAGGACCAGCATCTGGGGGAACACGTTCTTCCTCAACGAGGGATCGGGACGGTTCAGAGAAGTCTCCGACGAAATCGGCGCCGAGAACTACTGGCCATGGGGACCGAGCGTGGGCGACCTCAACGCCGACGGGTACGACGATGTCTTCATCGCGTCCGGGATGAATTTTCCGTTTCGGTACGGCATCAATTCCGTGCTGCTGAACAGTCGCGGCCGGCGGTTTCTGGATGCGGAGTTCATCCTGGGCGTCGAGCCGCGGCGCGGAGGGATGGTCGTCCCATGGTTCGATCTCGACGAAACCGACAGGATCGGCTGGCAGACGCTGGCGCGCGAGACGGGGTATGTCGGCACTCCCCGCGACGGGACGGTCATGGCCGCACGGGGATCCCGCTCCGCGGCGATCTTCGACCTTGACGGCGACGGCGATCTGGACATCGTCACCAACGAATTCAATGCCTCGCCGATGGTGCTCGTCAGTAACCTCGCCGACAGGCGTACGATCCGCTATCTCAACGTGAAGCTGGTCGGCACCACGTCGAACCGCAGCGGCCTGGGCGCTGTGGTCCGGGTGACGGCGGGGGGACGCACCTACACGAAGGTCCACGACGGGAGGTCGGGGTATCTCTCTCAGAGCCTGTATCCGTTGCACTTCGGCTTGGGCGAGGCCACCTCCGTCGACCGAGTCGAGGTATCGTGGCCGTCGGGCAAGGCGCAGACCGAGCTGGGACCGATCCGCACGAATTCACTGATCGAGGTGATGGAAAGATAGACCTTGATCTAGTCCGGGCGAGTTAGCTAATGTAGGCGTCATGGGTGACACCGTCGTCAACATTCATGATGCGAAGACCAGGCTGTCGCGGCTGGTGGCCCGGGCCGAACGAGGCGAGCGGATTACGATCGCCAGGGCGGGCAAGCCGGTGGCGTTGCTCGGGCCGGCGCCGCGGTCGAAGCGTGCCGTGCTGCCGCCGGACGATCCGCTTCTGAATCTCGACGAGTTTGCTGTCGAGGGGGCAGGCGGACCGCTGACCAACGCCGATATCGATCGGATTCTCTATGGCCGGTCGTGAGGTCCTGGTCGACACATCTGGTCTCTACGCACTCGTCGACAAGAAAGACGCAAGTCACGTGGCCGCGCGCGACGTGGCGGCCCATCTCGCTCGCCAGGGAAGGAAGCTCGTCGTCACCGATCACATCGTCAGCGAGACCGTCACGCTTGCCAAGGCACGCAGTGGCGCCCGCGTGGCGCTCCGCGTGCTCGATCTCATCGAGCAGAGCGTCGGTGTTCGAGTCGAATGGATCGACCCGGCGCGCTTCGATGCGACCAAGACGTACTTCCGTAAGCATGCCGATCATGGCTACTCGTTTGCGGACTGTGCGAGTTTCGTCGTCATGCGAGAACTGCGGCTCCAACAGGCTCTGACCACGGATAGGCATTTTCGCGAAGCCGGCTTCGTGCCGTTGTTGGCTGTTCCATCCGCAGCGCCTCCCAGGTGACCACCGCTATCGACAGTCCTCGTGCCCGAGACGTGCCGCCGGTTGCGAGAGCGCCACAGCCTGGAAGGTGCCGAGCCCCTATTCCGGCATCCGGTACGGTTGTCGCGCCAGGTAGAGCCGCACGCGCTGCTCGATCTGTGCGGCCCGCATTCCGAATCCGGGAGTGCCGCCGGCGCGAGCGGCTGCGCGACGAGCTGTCTCAATCGCCTCGTCGAACCGTCCGTCCGACGCGTAGGCGGCCGCCAGCGTGTCGAGCACGACCGGGTGATCGGGGCCGACGCCGGAGAGCGAGGCCGCACGCCGCGCGAGCGCGACCGCTTCGGCCGTGTCGCGCAGTGCTGGCTCCGGCGAGGTGGCCAGGAGCCACGCGAGATCGAGAAGCGCGCTCGCGAGACTGGGGCTGAGGGCGAGCGCCTGGCGGTACTCGATGACGGCTGCCGCACGTTGCCCCAGTTGAGTCAGCACGCGGCCGAGGCGAACGCGCGTCTCTGTGCCCTCCGGATCGCTGGAGAGAGCCTGACGGTAGTGGCCGACGGCCTCCTCCAGCCGCCCGCTGGCAACCAGCGCGTTTGCCAGGTTGGAGTGCGCGCCGGCCTGATGGGGTTGAACGTCGATCGCGCGCCGATAGTGCGCGACACCTGCGGCGCGGTCGCCGGCGATCTCGAGAAGCACGCCCAGGTTGTTGTGGGCCTCCGCGTAGTCCGGCTCGAGCTCGATGGCGCGGCGATAGGCGGCAATCGCATCCCGGACGGCACCCTGGGCCTGCAGGGCGGTGCCGAGATTGTAGTGAGCGTCAGCAAACTCGGGCGAGAGCCGGATCGCTTCGCGCAGTTGCTCGACGGCGGCCTCGATTTCGCCCACCTCGAGATAACGAACGGCCAGTCCGGTCCGGCTCGCGTGGTCGGCCGGCTCACGGCGCAGCCGCGCCTGGTAGCCGAGGATCTCGTCCCGCACCGACTTGAGCCGGAGGTTCCGCGCGAGAACCTCCCGGTCGGTCGGGTTGACGGTGAGCACCTGGAGCATCAGCTGCGCCATCTCGTCGGTCGCTTTCGGTCCGAACCGAACCGGCTGCGGCGGATGGTGCGGGTTTCGCGAATTGGCCGCAGAGTTGTCGTAGACGTAGCGCATCTCGACGCGCGTGCCCGCCGGCAGGCGAACCGGCTCCACGTACCTGTACTCGTCCTGCCAGTTGTAATCCCAGTCATCGATGCGCAGCAGGAGGCGCTCTGTCCCGTCGGGGAGCGTGGCCGTCGCGTGAATCTTCCTGGCCAGGTAATGCGCGTGCGGATAGATGGCCAGGACGTCGACCGCGACCGGGAGCCGGTATCGGTCCATGACCATGTGGGCCGCGTCGCCGGCTGGAATGTCAATCGTCAGGGCGTTGAGCATCACGGCCACAGGCCGCAGCGTCGCCGGCGAGGCGGCGTAGTACAGCCCGACTTCGGGAGCGACGGCAATCGGCGCGTGCTGCGGCAGGACGTGGAGCTGAAGGACGAGGTCGCTGCCCGGCGTGAGCGGCCAGGAGAGGCTGTCGGGCTGCACGGTCGTCGTCTTGCCCGGCGCCCAGCCGAGAACGTGCCCGTATGGGAACTCGGCCGAGTCCATCATGAAGCCGTCGTAGCCGGGGAGCGGATCCGCGGCGTCGAGGTCGCGCGAACGGCCAGTCGAATCGATCATGACCCGCGCGTGGTGAATCGCGCCGCCCGGGCCCGGACGGACTTCGAGGGCGCGGATCCAGCGCAACTCGTCCAGCCTGGCCGGCAGCACGAACTTCCTGTAGACGTCGGACGCGCCCGCGGCCACGGTGTACGGATCCGGCAGCCGGAGGACGAGGTCTGGAACGCCGAGCTGCCAACCGCCATCCCCAGCATCCCGCGAGACGAGCGGCGCCGCAGGCTTGCCCTCGGGCGCGCCTGCCGCGGCCCAGCGCGCAATGAGATCGATCTGGTCGGAGGTCAGACGCCGTTCCCCTTGGAACGCGCCCACCGGGGCGTCCGGCTTCCACGGAGGCATGGCCCTGCGCCGAGTCGCAGCAGCGATAAGAGCCGCGCGATCGCGCACCGAACCGTATTCGAGCAGGCTGAAGGGGCCGAGTCCGCCCGGGCGGTGGCATCGCGCGCAGTGCTCCGAGAGGATTGGCGCAATCGTCTCGGAATAGGTGACTGGCTCCTGCGGGCCTTGTGCCGCGCCAGCGCAGGTGGCCAGAGTGGCCGCCAGCAACACGAGGTGCACGCGACGGTGGAGCATCAGCATCTCAGCGATCAGCGAACAGCGATCAGCGAACAGCGAACCGCGGACAGCGAACCGCGGACAGCGATCAGCAATCAGGTCAGCCCTCGCCATGGCGGAAGGCCGGATTGAACGTGGATGTAACTGTCGTCACAGGTGAGCGATCCGCAGGGAACGGCCAAGGACATAGGTCACACGCTTGGTCCAACGACACCGGTAACGCTTGATTGATGGACTTGCGCATCGTCCGTGTCAGTCCGCCAGGCTGATCGCTCACCGCTGATCGCTCGATCCTACGGCATTCGCCCGTCCTGGGTCAGCGTCAGGATCATCCCGGGCCGCGCGGACATGCCGAAATCGAGAGGAGGTCCGGTCGCCCCGGCGGGTCGTTGCGCCGTGATCCGGTACTGCCGGCTCTGAAGTGCGTGGCTCATGGCGACCTGCGCACCAATCTCGGGAAGCAGCGTCGCAATCCGTGTGGCGGCCGCAATGTTCTCGTAGCGGCCCCCGGTGGCCTTCGTGACGGCCATGCCGACCGATATCTGGTTTGCCCCCCTTCCCGTGTATCGACTCGAGAGAAAGGGCGTCGTCAGCATGACCACATGGACCGTGGCGGCCCGCTGGGCGAACCTGTCGAGCATTCGTCTCGCGTCCCGCTCGCTGAGCGCGCTGGCGTCGGCCGTGGTCGATCCGAGGATGACCACGACCGGAAAGTAGCTGCCCCGGTCTTTGTCCAGACGCGCCGCGACTTCCGACAGCCCTTCGACGAACCGCGCCGCGCCCTCCTCAGGAGAGATGAGGTCAACGCTGTCGAGGAGCGCCCGGCGATCGGTGGTGGCGCGACGGATGAAGCGCGGCTGCGGCGCCGTCGTCAGGAGCGAGGTCTCGAGGCCATCGGGCAGCGCCTCCAGCAGGCCTCTGACGCCATTGCGAACCTGGGTCAGCGCCTGCTCCATGCCCATGCCGTTGTCGACCAGGATTGACAACTTGATCGGCCAGTCGATCGGCTCGACCTTCAGCACCCTGCCCTCGGCGCCGTTTTCGGTGACCATCACATCGTCGAGCGTCAGACCCGCGATCGGCGTACCGGTCCTATCGACGACGCTGGCGAAGAACTGGATCTGCTGCTGAGCATGAAGGGGGACCGTCCCGATCAGCGTGAGAAGGGTCGCCAATCTCGCGAGCGTCCGTGGCATTACGCACCCCCGAACCGCTGAAAGCTGACCGCTGTTCGCTGCCCGCTGTTCGCTGCCCGCTGTTCGCTCGTCAGAGCGCCAGCTGGCCGCGCACCATCATGTCTGCAAGCCTGAACTTCTTTGTGATGTCCACGTCGCCCAGCTTGGTGGCGAACTCGACGTCCTTGTCGTCGAGGGCGATGGCGGCGCTTCTCGGAAACAGAAACTCGACCCGAACCGTCTGCTCCCCGTCCCGGGACGCCAGGATGTTCGCAGGCGCGAGCCGCTCCTTTCTGCCCGCCTTCAGCGTGGTCCTGGCCTTCAAATCGTCGATGGTTCCTCCTTGCGCGACGAGCCGCATGGGCAGCCCGACGATGGTCACGGCGTAGAATGGCTCATCCTGGCCCAGTTGGCGCTGCTGGTCGGGCGCGATCGGTGTGTCGGAACCGATCTGTCTCCGGATGAGCGCCTGTCTGATCGGCAGCGCACTGCTCCACGC
>CAZCEL010000221.1:2191-7910 GCA_964497175.1 uncultured Bifidobacteriaceae bacterium | reverse complement strand
GCTTCGTTACGTAGTCGTCGGCGCCGAGATCGAAGCCGAGCAGCTTTTCGGCCTCCTGAGTCTTCGCCGTCAGGAGAATGATTGGCGTGCGGACTCCGGCGCGCCTGAGGCCCCGGCAGACATCGAACCCATCCTTCTTCGGCAGCATGACGTCGAGCAGGATGAGATCCCACCCGGGCTCACGGCCGCGGCGCTCGGCGGTCTCGCCGTCGCCGACGCTCTCGACCTCGTGGCCTTCGAGCGCCAGATCGTCGGCCAGCAGGCGAGCGATGTCGCGTTCGTCCTCGACCACCAGAATTCTGGCCGACACGGGACCTCTCAATCTGCCGCGGGGCGGGTTGTGAACTCGAACTCCGCCTTCCCCGAATCCGAGAGCTCTGCCTCGTGCGCCGCCGACGCCTGATCGGAAGGCCCGGGCCGACTGGCCGAGGGCAGCCACATCGTGAACGTGCTTCCCGCGTCAGGCTCGCTCTGCACGTCGATCCTGCCGCCGTGCGCTGTCACGACATGGTGCACGACGGCGAGGCCGATGCCGGTCCCTCTGATTCGTTCGGAGGTCGCGCGAGCGCCGCGCTGGAACTTCCGGAAGATGTGCCTCTGCTCGCGGAGCGGAATACCCATGCCTCTGTCGCGAACGCTCACGGCGATGCTGTTGTCTTCGAGCCGTACGTCCACCCAGGCTTCCGGAGCTCCAGGGGAGTACTTGATCGCGTTGTCGAGGAGGTTCCAGACGGCATTCGAGATGGCGTCGCGATCGGCCGGGGCGACGAGGGCCGTGCTCGTGAGGTGGAGCGTGACGTCCTCGCCGCGCGCCGCCGCCTCGTCGGTGAATTCCGCCACGACGTCTCGGACCAGCCGATCGATCGGAAGCGGCTCCAGACGATACGGTGCGGCGCCTGCTTCCATGCGCCCGAAATCCAGGAGCGCGTCGACGAGCCGTTGAAGGCGATCGGTTTGGCGGACGAGCGCGCCATAGTAGGCCTCGCGCCGTTCCCCGGTCCCGACGCGCCCCTCCTGGAGGACCTCGCTGATGTGACGGAGCGAGGTCAGCGGCGTGCGGAACTCGTGCGAGACCGCCGCGACGAAGTCGGCCTGCAGGCGCGCGACGGCCAGCTCGCTCGACACTGCGCGCGCCGCGACCGCCGTGCCCGCCACGACCAGGACGAGGAGGGCGGCGAGGCCGGTCAACCACAGCCGGCGCCGCCCGCTCAGCCGGGCCAGGTCCGCCGCGACGTCGGTGCTCGTGACCGCAACGTTCCAGGGAAGGCCGCTGTCGGCCGCTAGCCGCCGCGTCGTGTGGAGGACGCCTTGCCTGCCGGAATGCTGCAGCGCGACGCCGACGTGCTGGCGATCGAGCCAGGGCCGCTCCGGGTCGAGCCACTCCCGTTCGACGTACGAGGGCAGCGCCACGAAAGCGACGAGCCGTGAGGGCTCTGGCCGCCGCCAGATGATCACGCCGATGCCGTCCGCTGTCGCGACCGGCTCCGTCCCGCCGGCCACGGCCGCATGAGGGCTTGCCGCTCCAGCCTGTTCGGCTGCTACTTCACGCCCGGGCCGGCCGCGTCGGCTCGTGGCGCCGCCGTTCCCGGCTCGACCAGTCTCGACGTGCTCGCGCCAGAACTCGTCGATGGCCGCGGCGAGCGACTCGGCATGTCCGCCCGTCGAGGGCATCGGCCGGCCGGCCCATCGCGCCGCGTCGGCCACGTGCATCTCGTAGACGGCGCGCGTGAGCGTCCACCGGCCCCGGCGCAGATCCTCGAGCAGGGCGCCCGCCTCCCCGCGAAGCTCGTCAACCCGGTCGAGCGACGCCAGCAGATCGCAGCGCAGCCATCGCGCCAGCAGATCGGAGGGCGCACCCTCAATGACCGAGGCTGGCAGCTGCGACACGGCAAGGTACGTCGCAAGCGCCTGGTCGAAGGATCGCTGCGTCCTCAGCGTGCGTGCGAATCGCAGCAGCGCGCCCGGCTTGACGGGCCCATCCGAACGGTGGGCGAGATCCTCGAACCACCGACCGGCAGCGAAGGGGCTCTGCTGCTGGAATTCAAGCGCTTCGCCCGGCGCGAAGACGTCGCCGGTCGGCATCGGGATCGATCGCGCAGCCGGCAGGTAGGCTACCCGGCCGGCCGGCCGCACCTCGACGCGGTCAGGCAGGATTGTGACGAGGGCGGTGTCCGGCGCCTGCTCGATGTCGTGAAATCGGTCGAGACCCTCGGGGCGATCGAGCCGGTCTTCGATCTGTTCGATCGCACGTTCGAGCGCAGAGACGACCAGATCTGCGGCCCGCTCGCGGCGCTCCTCGATCGCGCGCAACTCTCCGGCCCGGTCCTCCTGGAACAGCCGCCACCCAAGGGCTATGAGCAGGACAGAGGGCAGCAGGGTGACGAGGAGGACGAGTCCGATCAGACGACGCGCGGATCCCGGCCAGGCGCGAGGGCGCATTGAACAGGCTGCCAGCCTCGGGGTGCATTGTAGTCAGCGACTGTGAGGAAACGATGAGACGGCCTTCCGGCCGTGCATCGTGGTCACACCCGGATCAAGGACGCCGCCGGATCAAGGTGTCGGAGATCGTCGGGATCGGAGGTCACGATTTGGTGTCCCCGCGCCCGGGCACAGAGAACGACGGAGGCATCGATGACATCGCTCGTGCCTCTGACGCCACACAGTTGACCGGCGTGGCGCGCACGCTGATCGTCGAGGATTTCGATGTCGACCCCGTCCGATCCCAGGAACCGAGCGAGTCTCGCCTGCCGTCGTCCATCGCGCCACACCTGCCCGACAGCGCCCGCAGGGACGGCCAGGGAGAATCCGCGCTCCAGGCTCCTCGCGAGCAACGCGACGAGACGCCGGTCGTTACGCTCGAACGCTACGAGGGCGCCGGCATCCAGTGTGAGTCCGGCCATCGGTTACCTTCTCCGCTTCGCCTTCGTCGACACGCCCAGCGCCCGGTCGGCAGCGCGACGTTCCTCCGCGCTGAGCGGTCCGCCCGATTCAGCGAGCATCTCGTCGAGCAGGCCGGACAGCTCGTCGAGCTTGGCCTTCTCTTCGAGCGCCGATGCGACGTACGCGCTGACGCTCGCGGCACGGCCTTGCCGAACGGCGCGGCGCGCCCTGTCGGCGACGCCCCTGGGCAGACTGATAGCGATCTTCTCTGTTGTGTTCATACCGCCAGTATGACTCGCGCGAGCCCGGTGCGTCCAGACGCCCGTGCGGTGACGCCCTTGCTTCAGGCGGCGCAGGGCCGGTCGGATCCGCGGCACGCTGCGGCTGCTCGAGGAAGCTCTGGGGTAGACGGGCGGTGGAAAGCCGCTCCGGCGCGATCGCGTGAGCCGCGGCGGTCGTGGTTGACGGCAGCGGCGATGTTAGCTAGATTAGCTAATCATGAAGGTCAACATGCACGACGCCAAGACCCGCCTGTCGGAGCTCGTCAGGGCGGTGGAGGAGCGGAACGAGGTCGTGGTGCTGTGCCGCGACGGCCGGGAGGTGGCCGAAATCCGGCGGCGCGTCCGCCGCCGCCAGGCTCGCGATCTCGCGCCCGCAGCGCGATTCCGGGTCGAGTACGCGGCCGGGTATCGTCCAACCGAACCGCTCGCCGAGGACGAATGGCCCGAGGATCTCCGGTGAACGTGCTACTGGATACGTGCGCGCTGCTGGCGCTCGCGCGCGGCGAACTGCCCGCCCGCGCGGCAGCGGCGTTGCGATCCGCCCCCGACGCGTACGTCTCGGTCGTCAGCCCGTGGGAAGTGGCGCTCAAGGTCGCGGGCCGCAAGCTCCGCCTCAAGGGGACGCCGATTCAGTGGTTTACCGGCCTGGCCGAACGATACGAGCTGCGGCAGCTGCCGCTCGACGCCCGTATCGCGTGTGCGGCCGCCGCATTGCCGCCGATCCACCGGGACCCGTTCGATCGCGTGCTCGTCGCGCTGGCGCAGGCCAACACCCTGACCGTCCTCACATCGGACGGGAACATCGCGAAATACCCTGGCGTTGACACGCGGTGGTGACGGGTCCTCACACGTCGCCGCCGCCCTGTCCCATTCGTCGGGAAACCGATCGACCCCGTTGGGGAGGACGCCCCCGACGCGCCCCTTTGCTGGTGCTCCCTGTTGGCGCCGATGGTGAGTCTGCCCACGGGTGGACAGAAGTCGCCGCGGCCGCGGGCTCCGCGCTGTGAGCAGGAGGACTCAGAACAAATACGATCTCGATGTTGCGGGAGTGACGACTCCGGTGTTAGCCTGCAGGGCGTTCATGGCGTCAGGCATTGCAATCGTGAACTGAGCGACCGCCGCAAGACACGGCTGGCGCGGAGAAGGAGAAACGATGCGCCCCCAAGATCGTCGCCGCAAGCTCGTCGGACGGTCGCTGGTGCCGGCGTCGGTGATTGCAGGAACGGTCGCGGTATTTGCGGCCTGGGGAGGCCAGCTCGACGGCAATGCGCATCCGATGGTCGGCGCTATGTATGCCGACTTCAACGGAAACGGGCAAATCGACTGGTTTGAGCTGATCTGCTCGGGCTCGTACGCCGGACGATCAACGGACGAGCCAGCCGAAGTGTTCCTGACCGCGGGGCACTGCGTCGCGCCGGTCGTCGTGTCGCTGGGGATCGACGATTTCTGGGTCTCGTTCGACGCGGACCCCAGGGATGGCGCAGGCAGACCGGAAGGGCTCATCGCGGCCAGCGGCTTCGC
The DNA here is from genome assembly GCA_964497175.1 of uncultured Bifidobacteriaceae bacterium. Classification (GTDB taxonomy): domain Bacteria; phylum Acidobacteriota; class Vicinamibacteria; order Vicinamibacterales; family CAVVIG01; genus CAZCEL01. Next base: position 3,228 of record CAZCEL010000221.1, on the reverse strand, counting down.
GTGGGATCCCCGGTTCGGCCACGACCTTGGGAACCTGTACGATTCCGCTGTCTTGCTGCTCCCGCCGGGCTCGGTGCCGGGAATCGACCCTGTGCTGCTCCCGCCACTTGGCTACCTCGACGATCTGCGGACATCCGGCGAGCTTCAGCACGCGATTTTCGAACTGGTCGGATACGGTGTTGTTCCTGTCTGGCAGCAGCCGGGAGGAACGCGGTTCTTTTTCGATGGCAGGCGCCGGCGAAGCCTCTCCGAAGTGAAGGGACTGACGCTCGCTTGGCTGCTCTTCAACCAGAACACCACAGCGACTGATCTGGGTGGCCTCTGCTTCGGTGATTCGGGATCCCCGCAGTTTGTCCCCGGAACCCGAATGATCGTGTCAACGACGACGGGAGGCGACCGCAATTGCCGGGCGAACAACTATAACTATCGACTCGACACGCCGGCCGCGCGCGAGTTCTTGGGCATGTTTCTCGATCTGCCGTAGGGTCCGGCGTCCAGACGCAGCGGCGATGAGGCTTGCCGATGGCTCAATGTGAGCCCGCGCGTTCGTCGGCTGCCTGTCAGCGGCCGCGCCGCGCGCTGAGCGGCGGCAGGACGTTCTCGACGACCATCAGATGCCAGCGCCGCTCGTCGCTCGACAGACTGGAATGACGACCAGCTGCCGGCGGTCGGGACGGGACGCGGCAATCAGATCTCCGTCCGGTGACAGGCCAATGGATCCGAAGCCGCGGGCGATCTCACGCGCTGTCGCCGTTGCGAATGTCCACTCGAGAATCGCGCCGTTCGCCTTGTGATAGTAGAGCCGTGCGCCATCCGGCGACCACATCGGGCCTTCGTAGGTGAGCCGCTCGCCCGGGTCGGTCCTGGCAAAGGGTGAGGACGACGTGAACGTGATCGCGGTTACTGCACCGGTTGATGCGTCAATCCGGAACAGACCGTGCCGCCCCTTCAGGTCGTTGCCGGCCACCGCGATCTGGCGGCCGTCAGGGCTCCATGTCGGACCGGCCATCCACGTCAACGGTGGATTGAGCCTCAGC
>CAZCEL010000221.1:0-2091 GCA_964497175.1 uncultured Bifidobacteriaceae bacterium | reverse complement strand
CGATGGGACGCTCGCTCCCGCTGGCCAGATCGCGCACGAAGAGCCGGTTGGGAAAGTCGAAGCTGGCAAAGACGACCTTGCCATTGGACGACACGTTCGACACGTAGAGATTCGCAATCTCCCACACCTTCCTGAACGTTGCCCCCTCCGTGCCAGAGACCGGGGCGAGGCTGCTTCCACCGATTCGGGCGCGAGCCATCGCGGCGGCTTCCCCTTGATCGGCAAACTCACGAATCACGCGCTCGTAGAGCGTCCTCGCCTCGGCGCTGCCAAGCTTCTCGTGACACTCGGCCATGCGGATGAGCGCCTGTGCCGCCAGCGCGCGGTTGGCGCCGGCCAGTCCCACGACCTGTCGATAAAGCTCGATGGCGCCACGCAGATCGCCCTCGACCTCCTCCTTGTGCTGCGCCGCCTTGAGCTGGACCTCAGCCGTGCGAGGGGCCTGAGCCACCACCAACACGCTCACGCCGAGTGCGATCAGGACGACGGCAACCGCTACCTTGTTCTTCATGACGTGCCTCCCTGAGTGCAGGGTAGAGGCCCGACGTCTTCCGAGGAGCGGGCGCAGGTCATCGCTCGGTCACGCCTTCGCCATCGAATCGATAGCCAAGCCCTCGCAGCGCGACGAGGTATCGGGGATGCTCGGGATCCGGTTCGATCTTCCTGCGCAGGTTGGTCACCTGGTTGTCGACCACGCGGTCGGTGACATGGGTACCGGGTCCCCAGACCTCGTCGAGCAGCTGCGCGCGCGTGAGCAGACGTCCCGATCGCCTGACGAATGCGGACAGCAGCTTGAACTCGAGCGCCGACAGCTCGACCGGGCGCCCGCCGCGCCGAAGCTCGCAGCGGACCAGATCCAGCTCGGCGTCGCCGATCCGGTGCACGTCCGGCGCGCGCGCGGCGCTCCGCCGCAGGTGGGCCTTGACGCGCGCGCGCAATTCGCGGGCGCTGTACGGCTTGGTCACGTAGTCGTCGGCGCCCGCCTCGAGCCCCATGACCTTCTCCGCCTCCTGGGTTCTGGCCGTCAGCAGCACGATGGGCGTCTCCACCCCCGCCTGGCGCACGCGACGGCACACGTCGAAGCCGTCCCGCTTGGGCAGCATCACGTCCAGGAGGATCAGGTCGAACTCGCCCGAGCGGGCGCGACGCTCCGCCGTCTCGCCGTCCGTTGCGAGCTCGGTCTGGTAGCCTTCGCGGCCGAGGTCGTCTTCGAGCGCCAGCGCGATGCTTGGTTCGTCCTCGACGATCAGAATGCGGGACATGGCGTCGCTGCTGCGTCGCGGCCCACCCCTGCGCCGCACCCTGTCGTCCTGAGGGGCTCGAGGACGGGTCGCCTGGACTTGCCGCGTCGTGGGGTTCGGCTTCAATCGGATTCGTTGAACGTTCCAACGGGTCGCGGTGCGGGTCCGCCGGAAGGAGGACGCCGTCTGCCGCAGGACCGGCCACGGCGGATCGTGCCGAGGACTGCATCGGGAGCACGATCGTGAACGTGCTGCCTCGGCCCGGCTCGCTGACCAGCTCGAGGCGCCCGCCATGCCCGTTCACGATCTGCTCGGCCATCGTCAATCCGATGCCCGTCCCCTTGACGTCCAGCGTCCGAGCCGCGGAGCCGCGCGCAAACTTGCGAAACACGGACCGCTGCTCGGCCTTCGCGATGCCCGCGCCCTCGTCCTCGACGGAGATGGCGACGCGCGATCCACGACGGCCGGCCGACACCCGGACCGTGGAAGAGGGGGGCGAATACTTGACGGCGTTGTCCACGAGGTTCCGGAGCGCGAGCGCCAGGGCTTCGCGGTCCGCACGAATGGCCATTCCGACGTCGGACGCGTCTGAAGGCGGCTCCCAGTGGAGCCGGTCGACGGCCGACGGCATGTGATCGCGGCACATCGTCACGACGTGGCCGATCAGCTCGGCGACATCGGTGTCCACGAGCTCGTACCGGCGGCGTCCCGCGTCGAGCCGGCCGAAGTCGAGAAGCGTCTCCACCATCGCGTGCAGCCGGCGACTCTCCCGTCCGAGCGCCCGATGGTAGAGCGGCAGCCGATCCGGAGGTGTTGCGCCCCCCTCGAGCATTTCCGTCAGATGACACAT
>CAZCEL010000220.1:0-7938 GCA_964497175.1 uncultured Bifidobacteriaceae bacterium | reverse complement strand
GTCGTCGCCCTCACCGGTCACCGACGGTCGATCGGTCTGGGTGATGACCGGCACGGGCATCCTCAAGGCCTTCGACTTCGCCGGCAAGGAACTGTGGGCGCGCGACATCCAGAAGGACTACGGCCGCTTCGGGCTGAACTGGGGCTACGCGTCCTCGCCGCTCCTGCATGGCGACAGCCTCTACGTGCAGGTCCTGCACGGCATGAAGACCGACGATCCGTCCTACCTTCTGCGCATCGACAAGGCGACCGGCAGAACACGCTGGCGTGCGGAGCGGCCGACCCGGGCGATCAGGGAGTCGCCGGATTCGTACGCCACGCCGGCGCTTCTTCGCTACGGCACCACGGTCGAAATCGTCGTGACCGGCGGCGACGCCGTTACCGGTCACGATCCCGACTCAGGCCAGGAGCTCTGGCGCGACGATGGGTTGAATCCGAGCAACAACCCGGCCTATCGCATCGTCGCGTCCCCGGTGGTGTCCGGCGAGGTCGTCTACGCGTCCTCCCGGGAGCGCCCGTTTGTTGCCCTGAGGGCCGGAGGCCGCGGCGACATCACCAGATCGCACCGCCTCTGGTCGTTCGACAGCGGGCCGGACGTGCCGACACCGGTCACCGACGGCACGCATCTGTACATCGTGCGCGACAACGGCGTGATGTTCTGCCTCGACGCGAAGAGCGGGAAGGAAATCTACGGGCGCCAGCGTCTCAAGCCGGCGACCTACAGCGGGTCGCCCGTGCTGGCCGACGGCCGGATCTACGTCACCAACGAAGACGGCCTGACGAGCGTGGTCAAGGCGGGGCCCTCGTTCGAGATCCTCGCGGAGAACGATCTAGGCGAGTACACGCTCAGCTCGCCCGCGGTCTCCGAAGGGCAGATTTTCATCCGCACCGAGTCGGCGCTCTATGCCATCGGCCGGCGCAAGTGATGCCAGCTTTTTCAGCGGTCAGCGATCAGCATTCAGCGATCTGCCTTCGGCCCCGCCGCGGCGGAAGGCGGATTGAACATAACCGTGACTGCGGTCACAGGTGAGCCTTCGCCCAAGGGCTCGGACTGGCAGACGACCGCATGACGCAATGACTGGGTGAACCGATGCTGGCCGCGCTGCTGCCGTTCGGAATCTCGTTTGCCGTCACCTGCACGTTCTTCATCAATCTGTGCGCCTGGATCTTCCAGTGCGGCTGTCACTCGCTCTGGGCAGGCGCCGACGCGGCGTGCAACGTACACGCGGCCACTGGGCCGCACTGCCCTTTCTGCAGCCACGGCACGACCGGCTACGCGGCCGTGATGATCCTGGTGTCGGCGCCGCAGCTCGGCGCCTCGCTCTGGCGGCCGTGGAGCCTCCGCGTGCGAACGCTGGCCGCGCTGGCGCTCTTTCCGATCATGATGGTGGGTATCGGGCTGGTGTGGGGATGGGTCGAGGGGTACTGGTGAACGGGCTGTCGGTCCCTTCATCAAAGGGAATCATTCGAGCAGCTCGCCTCGAATGACGGTAATGGCCTGCCCGCCGATCTTGACGCGGTCGCCGTCGAGCCGCAGCTTCAACAGGCCGCCGCGCGCGGAGACCTGGCGCGCGGTGAACGTCGTCTTGTTCAGCCGCGCGCTCCAGAACGGTGTGAGGCAGCAGTGGGCCGAGCCGGTCACCGGATCCTCATCGACACCGGAGCCGGGGGCGAAAAATCGCGACACGAAGTCTATCCCGGGCGTCGACGTCAGGCTCGTGATGATGACGCCTCGGACGCCGAGCGCGGCCAGCGCCCTGAAGTCGGGCCTGGCCCGGCGGACGGCATCTTCGCTGTCGAGCTCGACGAGATAATCGAACCGGCTGCGCCCGATCGAGCGCGCCGCCACGCCGAGCGCCTGCGCGAGGCCCGGCGGCTCGGCCGCCGGCTCGGGCGGCGTGGACGGAAAATCGAGCTCGATGCCGTCGGCGGTGCGTGCCGCCGTCAGCAGTCCGCTCTTCGTGTAGAACCGCGCGGGCAGGGTCTCGGGCAGCGTCCCGCTTTCCCAGAGCGCATGCGCGCTCGCGAGCGTGGCGTGGCCGCACAGGTCGACCTCGACGGTCGGCGTGAACCAGCGCAGATCGAAGCCGCCATCCGATCGTTGCCGCAGAAACGCGGTCTCCGACAGGTTCAGCTCCCGGGCAACCGTCTGCATCCACGCGTCGGTCACCGGCCGCGGCAGCACCACGACTGCCGCGGGATTGCCCCCGTAGGGTTCCGCGGTAAACGCATCGACATGGACGAAGCCGACGGGCATTAGCGCACCTCCAAGTGCTCGGCCGACATATCTTGACATGGCCATATGGCCATGGCTACATTGCCAGTATGAAGACAATGGCGGCCGGCCGGTTCAAGGATGTGTGTCTGAGGACGCTCGACGAAGTGGCCAGAACGAAAACCTCTCTTGTGATCACCAAGAGGGGGCGGCCGGTCGCGCGCTTGATCCCGTACGTCCGGCCCTCGACCCGGCGGAGCCTGGCGGGTAGCGTCCTGCAGGAATCCGGTGATCCCTTCGGCACCGGCGAGCGTTGGGATGCCGGCGCTTCTTGACACGCACGCGTGGCTCTGGTGGGTCACCGAAGACCGCCGACTGTCCCGCCGTGCCGGTGCCGCAATCCGAGGCGCGCAGGCAGAGGACGACCTCCTCGTGTCCCTCATGTCAATCTGGGAGATTGCGAAGAAGGTCGAAAAGCGCCAGCTGATACTGGATCGACCGCTGAACGAGTGGCTCGACGGTGCGACGACCATGCCCGGTCTGCACCTGGTCGAGTTGACTCGTCCGGTCCTGGTCGAGAGCTGCGCGTTGCCTCACCCCTTCGTCGGCGATCCGGCGGACCAGATCATCGTGGCAACCGCGAGACAGCATGCGGCGAGGATCGTGACCAAGGATCGCAGGATTCGGACGTACGCCCACGTCCGTAGCATCTGGTGATGCACCAGGGACCATCCGCCTCAGCTCTTCTCGATCCTCCCGTACATGTGCCCTCCCACCTTGTCGTGCTGCCACGTGCCCGCGTAGCGGTCGCCGTAGAAAAAGACGCGCGCGGTGAACGTGCCGAGCGTGGGAATGGTCACGTCGGTCATGGTGATGATCGGGGTGTCGCCCGCCCACCGCATGGTGACGACGATGGGAAGGGTGACGTCGACGGTGCCGTACTGCATGCGGGCGTTGAAGCGCCACTGGTCGTCGCCGACCTTGTCGACGCTCGAAATCTCGTACCGGTCTGGGCTCGCTTCGCGATCCTCGCGGCCGGCGATGGTGAATTTGCCGACCAGCACCGATCCGCGCATGCGCTCGGCGAACTGACGCTCCAGTTCCGGCAGGGATGCCGGATCCAGGGTCGAGCCGATCCGGGCCGCGCCGGTCAGCCATCCGGCGCCGAACATGACCGCCAGCAGCACGAGGACGGCGAGCAGGCGGGTAAGGGTTCGCACTCTAGAACCCCACGCCGGCCTGAACGAAGAACGTTCGCGGGGCGCCCGGTTCGGCGAGAAATCCCGAGGGCGCGAGGCCGGGGAAGGCGAAAGCGACGGGGATGTACCGAGTGTCGAACGCATTGCGCGTCCACGCCTCGATGAACACACGGCCGAACCGCACGCCGCCGCGGAAATTCGCGAGCGTGTACGCGTCCTGGCCGGCGGTGTTGACGTCGTCGTAGTGGTACCCGCCGTAGGCGACCACCTCGGCGCGCCCGTACACAGAGGCCCGGCCTGTCACCTGGCGTGCGTAGTGGAGCCCGGCGTTCGCCGTGTAGTCGGGCGTGCTCGGCAGCTTGTTTCCGCCGACGGGCACGCCGCTCGAGAGACTGCCGGAAGAAAACTCGGCGTTCGTGACACCCGCGCCCGCGAAGACTTCGAGACCGGCGGCGGGCCGTGCCTGAAGCTCCGCCTCCACGCCCGTGCTGGTGGCGCCGGCGGCGTTGGCCGTGTAGAACTGGGCCGGCACGCGGGGATTGGGCACGGCGACCTGCAGGTCGCCGTGCCCAATCCCCGCGTGCCGGCCCAGTTCTACACGGCCAACGCCGCCGGCGCCACCAGCACGGGCGTGGAGGCGGAGCTTCAGGCACGGCCCGCCGCCGGTCTCGAAGTCTTCGCGGGCGCGGGTGTCACGAACGCCGAGTTTTCTTCCGGCAGTCTCTCGAGCGGCGTGCCCGTCGGCGGAAACAAGCTGCCGAGCACGCCCGACTACACGGCGAACGCCGGGCTCCACTACGCACGCCAGGTGACAGGCCGGGCCTCTGTGTACGGGCGCGCCGAGGTGGTCGCCTACGGCGGGTACCACTACGACGACGTCAACACCGCCGGCCAGGACGCGTACACGCTCGCGAATTTCCGCGGCGGCGTGCGGTTCGGCCGTGTGTTCATCGAGGCGTGGACGCGCAATGCGTTCGACACTCGGTACATCCCCGTCGCTTTCGCCTTCCCCGGCCTCGCGCCCTCGGGATTTCTCGCCGAACCGGGCGCCCCGCGAACGTTCTTCGTTCAGGCCGGCGTGGGGTTCTAGAGTGCGAACCCTTACCCGCCTGCTCGCCGTCCTCGTGCTGCTGGCGGTCATGTTCGGCGCCGGATGGCTGACCGGCGCGGCCCGGATCGGCTCGACCCTGGATCCGGCATCCCTGCCGGAACTGGAGCGTCAGTTCGCCGAGCGCATGCGCGGATCGGTGCTGGTCGGCAAATTCACCATCGCCGGCCGCGAGGATCGCGAAGCGAGCCCAGACCGGTACGAGATTTCGAGCGTCGACAAGGTCGGCGACGACCAGTGGCGCTTCAACGCCCGCATGCAGTACGGCACCGTCGACGTCACCCTTCCCATCGTCGTCACCATGCGGTGGGCGGGCGACACCCCGATCATCACCATGACCGACGTGACCATTCCCACGCTCGGCACGTTCACCGCGCGCGTCTTTTTCTACGGCGACCGCTACGCGGGCACGTGGCAGCACGACAAGGTGGGAGGGCACATGTACGGGAGGATCGAGAAGAGCTGAGGCGGATGGTCCCTGGTGCATCACCAGATGCTACGGACGTGGGCGTACGTCCGAATCCTGCGATCCTTGGTCACGATCCTCGCCGCATGCTGTCTCGCGGTTGCCACGATGATCTGGTCCGCCGGATCGCCGACGAAGGGGTGAGGCAACGCGCAGCTCTCGACCAGGACCGGACGAGTCAACTCGACCAGGTGCAGACCGGGCATGGTCGTCGCACCGTCGAGCCACTCGTTCAGCGGTCGATCCAGTATCAGCTGGCGCTTTTCGACCTTCTTCGCAATCTCCCAGATTGACATGAGGGACACGAGGAGGTCGTCCTCTGCCTGCGCGCCTCGGATTGCGGCACCGGCACGGCGGGACAGTCGGCGGTCTTCGGTGACCCACCAGAGCCACGCGTGCGTGTCAAGAAGCGCCGGCATCCCAACGCTCGCCGGTGCCGAAGGGATCACCGGATTCCTGCAGGACGCTACCCGCCAGGCTCCGCCGGGTCGAGGGCCGGACGTACGGGATCAAGCGCGCGACCGGCCGCCCCCTCTTGGTGATCACAAGAGAGGTTTTCGTTCTGGCCACTTCGTCGAGCGTCCTCAGACACACATCCTTGAACCGGCCGGCCGCCATTGTCTTCATACTGGCAATGTAGCCATGGCCATATGGCCATGTCAAGATATGTCGGCCGAGCACTTGGAGGTGCGCTAATGCCCGTCGGCTTCGTCCATGTCGATGCGTTTACCGCGGAACCCTACGGGGGCAATCCCGCGGCAGTCGTGGTGCTGCCGCGGCCGGTGACCGACGCGTGGATGCAGACGGTTGCCCGGGAGCTGAACCTGTCGGAGACCGCGTTTCTGCGGCAACGATCGGATGGCGGCTTCGATCTGCGCTGGTTCACGCCGACCGTCGAGGTCGACCTGTGCGGCCACGCCACGCTCGCGAGCGCGCATGCGCTCTGGGAAAGCGGGACGCTGCCCGAGACCCTGCCCGCGCGGTTCTACACGAAGAGCGGACTGCTGACGGCGGCACGCACCGCCGACGGCATCGAGCTCGATTTTCCGTCCACGCCGCCCGAGCCGGCGGCCGAGCCGCCGGGCCTCGCGCAGGCGCTCGGCGTGGCGGCGCGCTCGATCGGGCGCAGCCGGTTCGATTATCTCGTCGAGCTCGACAGCGAAGATGCCGTCCGCCGGGCCAGGCCCGACTTCAGGGCGCTGGCCGCGCTCGGCGTCCGAGGCGTCATCATCACGAGCCTGACGTCGACGCCCGGGATAGACTTCGTGTCGCGATTTTTCGCCCCCGGCTCCGGTGTCGATGAGGATCCGGTGACCGGCTCGGCCCACTGCTGCCTCACACCGTTCTGGAGCGCGCGGCTGAACAAGACGACGTTCACCGCGCGCCAGGTCTCCGCGCGCGGCGGCCTGTTGAAGCTGCGGCTCGACGGCGACCGCGTCAAGATCGGCGGGCAGGCCATTACCGTCATTCGAGGCGAGCTGCTCGAATGATTCCCTTTGATGAAGGGACCGACAGCCCGTTCACCAGTACCCCTCGACCCATCCCCACACCAGCCCGATACCCACCATCATGATCGGAAAGAGCGCCAGCGCGGCCAGCGTTCGCACGCGGAGGCTCCACGGCCGCCAGAGCGAGGCGCCGAGCTGCGGCGCCGACACCAGGATCATCACGGCCGCGTAGCCGGTCGTGCCGTGGCTGCAGAAAGGGCAGTGCGGCCCAGTGGCCGCGTGTACGTTGCACGCCGCGTCGGCGCCTGCCCAGAGCGAGTGACAGCCGCACTGGAAGATCCAGGCGCACAGATTGATGAAGAACGTGCAGGTGACGGCAAACGAGATTCCGAACGGCAGCAGCGCGGCCAGCATCGGTTCACCCAGTCATTGCGTCATGCGGTCGTCTGCCAGTCCGAGCCCTTGGGCGAAGGCTCACCTGTGACCGCAGTCACGGTTATGTTCAATCCGCCTTCCGCCGCGGCGGGGCCGAAGGCAGATCGCTGAATGCTGATCGCTGACCGCTGAAAAAGCTGGCATCACTTGCGCCGGCCGATGGCATAGAGCGCCGACTCGGTGCGGATGAAAATCTGCCCTTCGGAGACCGCGGGCGAGCTGAGCGTGTACTCGCCTAGATCGTTCTCCGCGAGGATCTCGAACGAGGGCCCCGCCTTGACCACGCTCGTCAGGCCGTCTTCGTTGGTGACGTAGATCCGGCCGTCGGCCAGCACGGGCGACCCGCTGTAGGTCGCCGGCTTGAGACGCTGGCGCCCGTAGATTTCCTTCCCGCTCTTCGCGTCGAGGCAGAACATCACGCCGTTGTCGCGCACGATGTACAGATGCGTGCCGTCGGTGACCGGTGTCGGCACGTCCGGCCCGCTGTCGAACGACCAGAGGCGGTGCGATCTGGTGATGTCGCCGCGGCCTCCGGCCCTCAGGGCAACAAACGGGCGCTCCCGGGAGGACGCGTAGACGACCTCGCCGGACACCACCGGGGACGCGACGATGCGATAGGCCGGGTTGTTGCTCGGATTCAACCCATCGTCGCGCCAGAGCTCCTGGCCTGAGTCGGGATCGTGACCGGTAACGGCGTCGCCGCCGGTCACGACGATTTCGACCGTGGTGCCGTAGCGAAGAAGCGCCGGCGTGGCGTACGAATCCGGCGACTCCCTGATCGCCCGGGTCGGCCGCTCCGCACGCCAGCGTGTTCTGCCGGTCGCCTTGTCGATGCGCAGAAGGTAGGACGGATCGTCGGTCTTCATGCCGTGCAGGACCTGCACGTAGAGGCTGTCGCCATGCAGGAGCGGCGAGGACGCGTAGCCCCAGTTCAGCCCGAAGCGGCCGTAGTCCTTCTGGATGTCGCGCGCCCACAGTTCCTTGCCGGCGAAGTCGAAGGCCTTGAGGATGCCCGTGCCGGTCATCACCCAGACCGATCGACCGTCGGTGACCGGTGAGGGCGACGAC
>CAZCEL010000219.1:3264-7944 GCA_964497175.1 uncultured Bifidobacteriaceae bacterium | reverse complement strand
CGATTCGGCCACCCTTCGCTGGCGGGACGCCCGCGGCACGTTCGACGCCGCCGAGCAGATTCCGCAATGCGAGCTTGAGTAGCGTCATGACAGCTTCTCCCTACGCAAATTGTGGTTCGACAACCGCGTCCTGGACGACCTTGCCGTCGTTCAGAACGATCTTTCGCCGCAGGTAGCGGATGACCTTGTCATCGTGCGTGGCGAACAGGAACGTCGTCTGGAGGTCACGACTCAGTGACGCCATGGTCTCCAGGATGTTGCGGGAGTTCGCCGCGTCCAGATTTGCCGTCGGCTCGTCCGCCAGCACGATTTCCGGCCGCTTGACGATCGCGCGCGCGATTGCGACGCGCTGGCTTTGTCCGCCTGAGAGCTGGGGAGGCTTCGACGTCGCCCGGTCGGCCAGCTTCACCCAGTCGAGAGCGTCCATGACGGCTTTTCGACGCTCTGCGGCAGGTCTGCCCAGGACCAGGAGCGGGAACTCGACGTTCTCGTACACGGTGTACACCGGGAGCAGATTGTGCGTCTGAAAAATGAACCCGATGTGGCGGCTGCGCAGCTCGGCGGCCTGGACGTGCGAGAGGCGCTCGATCTTCTCTCCGAGAACTTCGGCGCTGCCCTCGGTCGGCTGGTCCAGCGAGCCGAGGATGTTGAGGAGCGTGGTCTTGCCGGAGCCGCTCGGCCCGACGAGTCCCGCGAACTCGCCCCGCTCGAACTGGAGATTGACGCGGTCGAGGGCGACCAGCCGGCTGTGGTCCAGCGCGTAGGCCTTGACCAGGTCCACGGTCTGCATGAGGAGGGGTCCGTGTGTCGTCATGATGGCGGTCTCGCGTTTAATGATTGAACACGACCATGGCCTGCACGCCGCGTCCGGCCAGCGGGCTCTGGCCGATATCGCGCGTCGGCTGGCCGGGCCAGCCGGTGGCCTGCCGCGGATTCCAGAAACCCATGATGTAGAACTGCCAGCGATCGTAGGTTCTCTGCCAGCTGACGAAGCGGTACACGTCGTCGCGGCTCGAGTCGAAATAGAAAATCCCCGACACCGAATCGAGAAGGCTCACGGGATAGCGGAGAGACGCGGCCGCGAGCTTCACTCCTTCTCCCCGGCCGAAGACGCTCCGCGCGTTCTCGACGACGAGGTACTCGCCCAGGATGTAGAGGCCGCTTCCCACGCCGAACGTGTAATCGGCGCCGAGGTTCAGCGCCCGTTGATCGGGCCGGGCCAGATCCGGGTGCATCTGGTGCGTCAGCACGCCTTCGAACCAGACGCCAATCCCCAGATCCCACTTGCCGTCGAGCGCGTACCGTCCTTCGCGCGCCACCGGATCGTCGAGGAGTGGATCGCGGAGCAGCCCGCGGCTGAAGTCGGCCCGGCGATGATGGGTGGTGAACGCCAGCTCCCCTCGGGAGACGGGGACCTGAAAGCGTCCGCCAAACTCGGGATTCCTGCGGGCCGTCGGGCTCGTTTCCCACCCCTTCTGCCGATCGTTGCCGTAGAGCCCCCACAGCCAGAGGTTCGCATCACTCGAGAAGTAGCTCCGCAGGAGCACCGCGTACACGCCGTCGGTGATCTGGAGCGGGTCGCGCGGATCGACGCTGTCGAACCACATCAGGGGCCGCAGGAGCGTGGCCGACCCGAAGTTGATCTTCTGCAATCCGGCGCGGGCCTCGAAGCGGGACGTCTTGAAGCGCGCCCACACGCGGTACGGCTTCACGTCGGAGGCCGTCTCGATGTCGCGCCAGTCGGCTCCGCGGGCCGACGCGTAGCCGTTCACCGACAGCTCGACATCGACGGTTCGCTCGTCGGGCCACGTCTTCTCGACCGTGAGCGTGGGGAGATATCGAAGGCTTCCCGCGGGAGTCAGCGGTTCCTCGGCATTGAGAATGAACCAGCCCGAGAGCTGTCCCTGGAGGCGAAGGGTTTGAGCCGAGAGGTCGCCGACTGCAATCGGCGCCGCCAAGACCAGCGCGACGGCGGCCGCGGGTCCAAGATGGGAGCGAGGCCGCCCTTTCATGGCGCCACCGCCGGTGATGGCTCCGCGACGCCAGCAACGTCCGGCTTCTCCCTCATCGAATCCGCGAAGTGCAGTCGCTCGATGGAACCGCGCGGCGCCCCCAGCATTCGCTCCAGCATCTCGACGTACAGATTGGTCTGCCGCTCCAGCGCGGCCATGCCCTCCGGTGATGTGCCCGATCCGAGCAGAGTGGCGACGATGGCCTCCTGAGTCGCCCAGGTCAATCGCATGATCAGCCGCGCTGTTTCCTCAGGGCTCGGCGCGTCGAAGACGCGCTCCTCGATGCCCTGGCGGAGGATATCTGTCAGAATTGGCGCCGTGAGCGAGGTGGACTCCACCTGAATCTTCTGGCGCAGTCGCATGTTCTCGTTGCGGTACAGTGCCGCGGCCACTTCCTTGAGCAGCCCGATGTGCGCCAGCTTCCAGCGCGCTGACGCGGCAAAGAACCGATTGAGTCGCACGATCGCCGTTGCCTCGCGGTCGTCGCTGGCTCGCACTTCGTCCAGGACGGCCGTCACGACAGAACGGGTGATAGCGTCGAGGATCTCCTCCTTCGAAGAGAAGTGGTGGTAGAAGGCGCCCTTCGACACGCCGGCCTGTTGGATCACGGTCTCAATGCTGGTGCCTTCGTAGCCCTTGCTGGCGAAGAGGCGGCTGGCGGCCTCGATCAGAAGTGTGCGTGTTTTGTCGGAGTTGCGTGCTCTTGCCATGACAAACCGACCGTCGGTCTGTAAACTACAGCAATACCCGGCAGTCGTCAAGTCCGAGCCGCCCCGGGTTAATGCCACCCGAAGCTTGACCCACAGAGGGACCGGCCCGTAAGCTTCGCCCCAATTCAACATGAGGTCCGAACTATGACTGATCCTTCGAGCCGCGCCACACCGAGCCGCTCGCGCTGGCCGGGATACACCGCCGCCCTGTGCAGTGCCGCGGGACTCTGGATCCTCGCCAGCCAGTTCCCTGCCGCGCAGCAGTCGGTCCGGCGGGCCAACCGGCTCATCGAGACGCTCGAGGCGGGCAAGCCTGCCATCACCGGCGATGCGTGGACGTTCGTCGACCGTGAGCATCGTCCGTACGACATCACCGAGCTGCGCGCCACGCTGACCAAGCTGCTCGCGAACAAGAACGCGCAGGGGCAGCCGACGCTCGCGCCGGTCGTGCGGATTCCTGCGGAAGGCGATCAGGACGTCCGGTGGCTCATCAAGCAGGTGCTCGAGAGCGGCGCCATGGGCATCATGGTGCCGCAGGTCGAGAGTCGCGAAGAGGCGCTGAAGATCGTCCAGGCCATGCGCTATCCGCAGCTCAAGGGATCGAAGTATCCGAACCCTCCCGGCAGACGCGGATGCGGCTGCTCGGGCGGCGCCGGGTGGGGACTCCAGAACCCGGCGGACTACGTTTCGCTGGCCGACCTGTGGCCGCTCAATCCACGCGGCGAGCTGATCGCGCTACCCATGATCGAGACGCCCGCTGGCGTCAAGAACGTGGACGCCATTCTGGACGTGCCCGGCGTCGGGGGCGTGCTCATCGGGCCCGCCGATCTGACGATGAACCACGGCGAGGGGCGATGGAACAGCCCGGAGGACAAGAAGCCGGATACCGAGGCGGCGATTCGCACGGTCTTGAAGGCGTGCCTGTCGAAGAAGAAGACGTGCGCGATGGTGACGGCCAACGACGGCGAGACCAAGAGGTACCTGTCGGAGGGCTTCCGGATCATCTTCGGCACGTACTTGCCGGGCTCCTCGTCCTGAGGGCCTGTCGAAGCCCTGACCGCGGATCGTCTTGCGATCGCCGGCGCACATCGCAGGAGAGCCCCGACGGGGCCGTGCTTATAATGGCGAGGCGAACCAGCGACGCTTGTCAAGGGAGGGCTTGGCCGTGATTCATCACCATCTGTTCTCCTCGCTGCTCACAGGCGCCGCCCTCGCGTCGCTCCTCACGGTCTCGGTGGCGGGTCAGACGCCCTCGGTCGCGGCCAAGGCTGCCAGAGCCGCAGTGCCTGCCGCAACGGCGGGGTCGGCTCTCCGTACACCGTGGGGCGAGCCCGATCTGCAGGGGATCTGGACGTTCAAGACCATCACGCCGCTCGAGCGTCCGGCAGAGTTTGCAGGCAAGGAGTTCCTGACCGAGGCCGAAGCGGCTGCCCTCGAGCGTCGCGCGGCCCTTACCAACAGTGACGAGGAGCGCCCTGCGGACGCCGCGCGGGACGTGGCCAGCGCGTACAACGACTTCTGGTGGGATCGCGGCGACAAGGTCGTCACGTCGCGGCGCTCGTCGCTCATCGTGGATCCGCCCGATGGCCGGCTCCCGTCGCTGACGCCGGATGGACAGAAGCGCGTGAGCGCGCGAGCGGCCGCCATGGGCCGGCCGGCGCACGGCCCCGAGGATCGATCGCAGTTCGAACGCTGCGTCACGCGCGGGCTGCCCAGGCTTCCCGGCGGGTACAACCAGAACCTCCAGATCCTGCAGACGCCGGGCTACGTGGTGATCCTCTACGAGATGATGCGCGAGGCGCGCATCGTGCCGCTCGATGGCCGCCCGCATCTCGGAGCGGGGCTGCGGCAGTGGATGGGGGATTCCCGCGGTCGCTGGGAGGGCAACACGCTGATCGTGGAGACGACCAACTTCAACAGCAAGCAGGAATTCAGAGGCGCGACCGAGAACCTGACGC
>CAZCEL010000219.1:0-3254 GCA_964497175.1 uncultured Bifidobacteriaceae bacterium | reverse complement strand
TGCTGCTGGTTGCCGCCGGCCTCGCGGCGGCGGTGCTCGGCTACTCGGTCGTGCGCCGCGGCCTCAGCACACGTATGGAGCCGAGCCGCGTCGAGCAGCTCCTCGCGCAGGGCCTGCGGCGCCTCGCGACGCCTTCCGCGGTCCGCTCGCGTACGAACCCTGTCGAAGCCACCGACGCGGCACTCGGTGAAGCGCTCGAGCACTTCGCGGACCACTGCGCCGTGTGCCACGCCAACGACGGCGGCGGGGACACCGAGATGGGCCGCAGCCTGTATCCACCCGCGCCCGACATGAGAGCGGCGCCGACCCAGGAACTATCCGACGGCGAGCTCTTCTCGATCATCGAGAACGGCATCCGGATGACCGGGATGCCCGCATGGGGCACCGGTACCGATGAGGGCGAGCGCGCGAGTTGGGGGCTCGTGCATTTCATCCGGCGGCTGCCGACGCTCAGTGCGGAGGAGATCGGTCATATGGAAGAGCTCAACCCCAGGACGCGTGCGGAGTTCCTGGAAGCGGAGAGGATAAGGCGTTTCCTTGCCGGCGACGAGCCCGATGCGGGCGAGCCTCCCGCAGGACACAAGGGACCGCATCACTGATGGGCCAGGAGTGCGGCGCCAACGCTGCTATGATTGAGCCAGAGGTCGATGGACCGGATTGAGGGACGCCATGACGCGAACAACGACTGCTGCCTTCGCCATTCCGATCGCCGTGCTGACCGCCACGCTGGCCCCGGGCCGCGCGGTCCTCGCCCACGACGGGCACGATCACAAGGTGCTGGGCACCATCACCATGGCGGCCGCCGATCACATCATGTTGACGACGACCGAGGGCAAGGACATGACGATCCTGGTGACGCCAGAGACGAAGGTCACCAAGGGCAAGGCCACGCTGCCCGCCGCGGACATCGCCGTCGGCACCCGCGTCGTTGTCATCACCATCTCCGAGAAGGATGTGGTCAGAGCGAAGCAGATTCAGATTGGGGTCGCGAAACCCGCACCGAAAGCCGCCGCGACAGCGGTCCCGAAGACCGCGCCGAAATAGCGCCACGGCGCCCGAGGCCCGTTCGAACCTTCGAACTCTTCCGAAATCGATCACGCCGAGGGGTGTGAGAGGAAACGAAGCCCCGCGTGCGCCGGACGCCCGTCAGAGGGTCGGCTGCGACTGACGCGCCTCCCGCACAAGTACTACAAGGCCCAGCATTTCCGGCCAGGGCACGGCGCTTGCCTAGGGTCCGGCATCGGGAGGTCAACGATGTTTGGAGCCGCCACGCCTTACGTGGTCTCAATCCTCTCCTTGATTGGGTGCGGGATCATCGCCTGGACGCTCATCACGACGGTGAGCCACTTCGATCCGCCTGAGGTGCGGCAGCACGGGTCTCATTGACACGCTCGACTCCGCCGCTCACGAACCGACAACGAGGTTGGTTGACGCTCGGTCATGCTGAGCGTAATGTGTCGGTCGGGAGCGGCCCGCATGAGTCTTCGAGTCCGGCGAGCCTCCGGGGGGATCGCGACACTATTGCTGCTGCTGTCTTCCGCGGCGGCCGCCCAGCGGAGCAGCAGCACGTCTGAAGGCGCCCGAACCTGGACGCTGCCGCGAACGCCCGATGGACATCCCGACCTGCGGGGATACTGGACCAACGACAGCTTCACGCCGCTCGAACGGCCTGCGGATCTCGCAGGAAGAGAGTTCTTCACAGAAGCGGAAGCGCTCGAGTATTTCAAGCGGCGCGAAGACCAGTTCCTCGGCCAGTCCAAGACCGACATCCATTACGACGATGCGATCTGGCAGAACGAGAAAATCGGGAGGGAGCCCAGCAGACGGACGTCGCTCATCGTCGATCCGCGGGACGGGCGCGTGCCTCCATTGACGCCCGGGGCCGAAGCGCGTGCCGCGGCGCGTGCCGCGGCGAGGCGATCGGGCGGTGCCGCCGACAGTGCCGAGGTCCGCAGCCTCGCCGAACGGTGCGTCTCCTGGGGGAACGTCGGTCCTCCGATGATTCCCCCGTCCTACAACGCCAATCTGCAGATTCTGCAGAACCGCGACCTCGTCGTCATTCGTCACGAGATGATTCACGAAGATCGCATCATCCCGCTGGATGGCCGCCCGCATCTCCCGCGCGATATCCGCCTGCTGGCGGGCGATTCACGGGGCCGCTGGGAGGGCGACACGCTGGTCGTCGACACGACGAACTTCACCGACAAGACCAATTTCCGAGGCGCACCCCGTCACACGCGCCAGGACATCTTCGCCGGCGACGCGCTCCACGTCGTCGAGCGCTTCACGCGCGTGGCGGCCGACAGAATCCGGTACCAGTTCACGGTCGACGATCCCGCCACGTGGACGAGATCCTGGTCGGGGGAAGTGCCGATCAGGAGATTCGACGGCCCGCTCTTCGAGTACGCCTGTCACGAGGGAAACTACGGGCTGCCGAACATCCTGCTCGGGGCGCGGCGGCAGGAAGCAGGGAGGCGGGACGACTAGCGTTTCTTGACGGTCCGTGGTCCCGGCGCTCTGGTCACCGGCCGGACCACGGCCCGTCTGCGACACGTGGAAACCTTGCGTCAGCGCTTCTCTGCGGCTTCCCGCTCTTCCTTACGGTGTCCCGCCAGGATGTTCGGCAAGCCGTAGTTGCCCTCGTGGCACGCGTACTCGTAGAGCGGCCCCTTGACCTTGGTCATCGGGACCGAGGCAGTCCAGGACTTCGTGTACCACGTGGGATCGTCGACGGTATAGCGGTAGTCCATCCGATCGGGACCGAGGCGGGTGAAGCGCTCAATAACCTTTCCGCCCTCGGTCGTGCCCCCGATTCCGGTGTTCTGCCGCAGGTTGGTGGTCTCGACGACGAGCGTGTGGCCCTCCCAGCGGCCACGCGAGTCGCCCATCCACTGCTTGATGACGGAGGGAAGAGGCGGGCGCCCGTCGGTCGGAATGATGCGGGCGTCGTGGATCATCTCGACGGAAATCACTACGTAACCGGGCGTCTGGAAGATGTGATAGTTGTGGTTGTAGAACCCCGGCATCATCGCGCCGGGCAGGCCGCGCGTGATGCAGCGCTCGTACGGACCGCGATCCTCCGGCGTGTCCGCCGGGCTGACCCTTCTCAGCCGCGCCTGCAACTCAGTCACTTTCTGCGCCAGCGTCGTGAGCGGGGGCAGGCGGCCATCCTCCGGGTCGACGAGCAGCGATGTTCGGTTCTCCGAGAGCGCATAGCTGGTCTCGAACCAGACGACCGGCGAGTAGCCGGTCCG
>CAZCEL010000218.1:0-7948 GCA_964497175.1 uncultured Bifidobacteriaceae bacterium | reverse complement strand
GAGCAGGAGCACGGCATCGAGCGGAATCCTGCCGGCGGGAAGCGCCTGGGAAGAAAAGGAAGCACACGCCAGCCCGGCGGCGATTGCCGCAAGATCGGCTGGAACGGCCAGCCCCGTCGACCGCGCAAGAGCGGCAAACTCAATGACGGCAATCACGAGCACGGCTTCGGCGGCGAGCAGCAGCACCAGCGCGGGGGCGAGCCACACGATGGTGACAGCGAAGACGAGCATGACGGCGCCGCTCAGGACGCGAGTCACTTGGCGCCGAGTGCGACCGGAGGCGGCTCGATGCCGCCGTAGCGCCGCTCGCGTTTCTGGTAGGCCACGATCGCGCGGAGCAGGTCGCGGCGGCGGAAGTCCGGCCACAGCGTGTCGGTCACCCAGATCTCCGCGTACGCGATCTGCCACAGCAGAAAGTTGCTGACGCGCATCTCGCCGCTCGTCCGGATGAGCAGGTCCGGATCGGGCTGCCCCGCGGTGTAGAGCAGCTCGCTGAAACGGCGCTCATCGAGGGCCTCGGGCGCGAGGCCGGCCCGCATGGCACGCCGGGCGGCATCCACGATTTCCGCCCGGCCCCCGTAGTTCAAGGCGATGTTGAACAGCAGGCCCGTGTTGGTCGAGGTGCGCCGCACGGCGACCTCGAGCTCGTCGCGCACGTCGGCCGCAAGCGCTTCGGGACGGCCGATCATCTGGAACCGGATGTTGTTCCGGCGGAGCGTGTCGAGCTCGAGCCTGAGGTAGCGCTTGAGCAGCACCATCAGCGTAGCGACCTCGGCCCGCGGACGCTTCCAGTTCTCGACCGAGAAGGCGTAAAGCGTCAGGACCCCGATCCCGAGCCGCGCCGCGGTCTCGAGCACGTCGCGGACCGAGTCGATGCCCGCGCGATGCCCCTCAACGCGCGGCAGATGACGCTGCGCGGCCCAGCGGCCGTTGCCGTCCATGATGATGGCCACGTGGGCGGGAAGCCGCTCGAAGTCGACCTGACGCGCCAGGGCCTCGTCGGGGGACCCCGGTGGGATCCAGGCCAGGAGCTGTTCGAGCGACATTGCACGATCCTACCGCGGTTTCGCGCTCGGGGCCGGGGGCCTTGGGCTTTAGTACTCCACGTCAACCAGGAACAGCCCTTCGGGTGGGGCGGTCGGACCCGCGCGCGCGCGATCCTTCGACGCCAGCACCTCGGTCACCCAGCCGGCAGGGTGACGGCCGCGGCCGATCTCCACGAGCGTTCCCACGATGTTGCGGACCATGTGCCTCAGAAACCCGCTACCCCGAATCTCGTACAGGATGAGCGGCCCCCCGGAACCGGCTGCGTCGTCGGTTCGCGCCCCGGCGTCGGCAGACGTGCGCACGCGCGATGAGTAGACAACGCGTTCGGTGGACGAGGTTCCGGATCCGGCCGCCTGAAACGCCGCGAAGTCGTGACGGCCGTCGAGCAGGGCCGCCGCCGCCGCCATCGCCTCACGGTCGAGGACCGGCGAGGGCACGTGCCACACGTATCCGCGCTCGAAGGGACTGAGCACCTCGTGGTTCCAGACGCGATAGCGGTAGCTCTTCGATCGCGCGCCAAACCGCGCGTGGAAATCGCCCCGCACCTCGACCGCGCTCAGCACGCGAATCGCGGGTGGCAGCCGCGCGTTCACCGCGCGGACGAGCGTACCCTCGTCAATCGCCCGCTCGATCGACACACTCGCCTGCTGGCCGAGGGCGTGCACGCCGGCATCGGTACGACCGGCGCCCAGGACGGGTACGGGCCGGCCATCGAGCCCTTCAAGGGCGTTTTCGAGAAGCTCCTGAATGGACGTGCCGGACCTCTGGCGCTGCCAGCCGGCGTAGCCGCCGCCGTCGTAGGCGATGGTCAGCCTGAAGGTCCTCGGGCCCTGCGACATGTCGGGCCACGCCCTTCAGGAGGCCGCCGGGCGGGACCCGGGCTTCACCAGGGGCAGTCCCTTCGCGCACAGCGGGCAGCGCTCCGGTCGATAGGTCGGCACGTCGATGCGAAGCAGCGACTGAAACGGCACATCGAACGCCGCGACCCCTCCGCTCCGATCCACGATTGCTCCGACACCTACGACGCGCGCGCCCGCCGCGACGGCAACCTCCATGGTCTCGCGGGTGGAGCCTCCCGTCGTGACGGCGTCCTCCACGACCAGCACGCGATCGGCGCCACTCAGACCAAACCCACGGCGCAGCGTCAGCGCACCATCCTGACGCTCCGCGAAGATCGCGTGCACGCCGAGGGCGCGGGCCACCTCGTGGCCGATGATCACGCCCCCGAGCGCGGGCGACAACACGACGGTGGCCCCGAGATCCCCGACACGCTCGGCGATGCGCCGCCCCAACGCTTGGGCTCGTGGCGGATACTGAAGCACGAGCGCGCATTGGAGGTAGCCGCTGCTGTGGAGTCCCGACGAGAGTCGAAAGTGGCCTTCGAGCAGCGCGCCGCAGCTGACGAAGAGCTCGACGAGATCGTCGGGGTCTCTCATCGGGCCGGTAGTATACAATTCGACGTATCTGAGATCCTCAGAACCCGGCGTCGCCGCCTGCCGTCTACTAATCAGAACAGCCCCTTTCTCTCGGATGATGGAGCAGTGATCCATGCGTCACCAGCTGACACGCCATCTGCTTGCGCTCGTTGCGATCACGTCGCCTGGAGCGGCCGGCCTCCTCGCCCAGTCCCAGCCGCCGCCCGGCGCGCTGACAACGGTCCGGCGGCTCTCGGTGGACGAGGCCGTGCGGCTGTCGCTCGAGCAGAATCTGGGCATCCAGATCGAGCGGCTTAACCCGCAGATCCAGGACATGGTCGTGGCCCAGGCTCACACCGCCTGGGTCCCGAACTTGACGACGAGCCTGAGCAGCAATGCGCAGAATAATCCGTCGACGAGCATCTTCTCGGGCGCCCAGACGAAGGTGACCGACTCCAGGCTCGCGACACAGGTGGGCGTGAGCCAGACGCTGCCGACGGGCGCCAACTACAGCGTGGGCTGGAACAGCGCCCGCGCCACGTCGACCAACATCTTCAACAACTTCGATCCGCTGCTCAGCTCGAACGTCCAGGCCAACATCACGCAGCCGCTGCTGCGCAACTTCAGGATCGACGGCGCCAGGCAGCAGATCGAGGTGAGCCGGAAGGATCGCGAGTCCTCCGATGTGCAGCTGCAGTCGACGATCGTGTCGACGACGAGGAACGTCAAGAACGCGTACTGGGATCTCGTGTACCAGATCGACAATTTGTCCGCGCAGCGGCAGTCGCTGGACCTGGCGAAGCGTCTGCTCGCCGACAACGAGAAGCGGGTACAGATCGGCACCATGGCCCCCATTGACATCGTCGAAGCGCAGTCGGAGGTCGCGCGGAACGAGGAGTCGGTGATCGTGGCGGAGGCCGCGATCCGGGGAGCCGAGGATCGGCTGCGCGCGCTCATCTTCGACCCCTCGACGCCCGACTTCTGGAACATCGGCATCGAGCCGAGCGACAGCGTGCCGTTCCGCCCCGAGGTCGTGGACGCCGAGGGCGCGGTGCGACACGCGCTGGCGAGCCGCACGGACCTTCGGCTTGCGAAGAACAACCTGGCGCGCAACGACATCACCATCAGGTATTACAGGAACCAGATCCTTCCCGATGTGAGCGCGCAGGCGACCTACACCAGCAACGCCGTCGGCGGCGTCATCCTCAGCCCGCTCACGTCGATTCCGCTGAGCGGCACGATTCAGCGCTCGGTGGCCGCCGAGCGCGGCTTCGGATCGGTCCTCGGCGACGTGTTGACCAGCGCGTTTCCGACCTGGACGGTCGGTGTCACCGTGTCCTATCCCATCGGCGCGAGTTCCGACGAGACCAACCTGGCCCGGGCCAGGCTGCAGCAGTCGCAGGCCGAGGCGCAGCTCAGGAACCTCGAATTGCAGGTCGCCACGCAGGTCAGAGAGGCGGCCCGGCAGGTGCAGACGAACCAGAAACGCGTCGAGAGCGCGCGAGTGGCGCGCCAGCTCGCGGAGCGGCGGCTCGAGGCCGAAGAGAAGAAGTTCGCCGCGGGCATACAGATCAGCTTCTTCGTGTTCCAGGCGCAGCGCGATCTCGCGCAGGCCCGGACGAACGAGATCCGCGCCACGGCCGACTACAACAAATCGCTCGTCGACTACGAAGCCGTGCAGGAGACACCACTGGCCGGCGCGGCCATGCCCACGACGGTGGCCGCAGGCGCCGGGGGCGCCGTCCCGACTCCCACGCCGGCACGCTGACGCCGCGTGCCGATCGCGGCGGGATCGAGCCGCTTCACCGCCGCGCGGATTTCGGTGCCTCCAGGGCGTCGTGCCTGTCGCCCGGTCTGCGCCGAGGGTGGTCTTCGCGACACGCAACGCGAAACCGCGCTAGACTCCCTTCGTGGCTGGCCTGTCGGTCACGATCATCGCCAGGGACGAGGCGGCGCACATCGAGGACGCGATCCGGTCGGTCTCGTGGGCCGACGAGATCGTGGTCGTCGATTCGGGCAGCGCCGATGGCACGCCCGATCTCGCGCGGCGCCATACCGACCGGGTGATCGTCCACGAGTGGTCCGGCTACTCGGCCCAGAAAAATTACGCGGCGGCGCAGGCGCGCCACGAGTGGATCCTGTCGCTCGATGCCGACGAGCGGGCAACCCCGGCACTGGCCGAATCAGTGTCAGCCGCCCTCGCGGGCCCGGCGCATGCGGCCTACAGCATGCCGAGAGTGACCTGGCATCTGGGCCGCTGGATCCGCACGACCGACTGGTACCCCGACTACCAGGTGCGCCTGTACGACCGCAGGCGGGCCGAGTGGACGGGCCGGTACGTCCACGAATCGGTCCGGGTCGCGGGCACCGTCGGCCGGCTGCGCGGCGAGCTTCAGCATCTGGCCTATCGCGATATCGCCGACCACCTCGAGACGATCGACCGGTACTCGACGTATGCGGCGCGCCAGATGCGCGAGGAGGGCCGGCGGGCCGGTGCCCGTCATCTCGCAGGCCATCCGCCGCTGGCGTTCCTCCGCAACTACGTCCTGCGAGGTGGCTTCCGTGATGGGGTGCCCGGTCTTGTCATCTCGACGTTGAATGCCTATTACGTCTTTCTGAAGTACGCCAAGCTGTGGGAGCTCGAGGCTCGAGCTGATTCGGCCGCCGCCGATCCCAGGGTTCCCTAGACGAGTCGTGCGCAACAACCGACACTGACCTGTGTTCTCGCTACACATCGACACGGCCCGCACGTGGCGCGGCGGGCAGAACCAGGTGCTGCTCACGGTGAACGGCCTTCGAGCGATCGGCCAGCGCGCCGCGCTCGTCGCGCATCCCGACGGCGAGCTTCGCCGCCGCGTCGACGAAGGCCTCGAGCTCGTGCCGCTCGCCCCCCGGACTGAGATGGATTTGTCGGCGGCGTGGCGACTGGTCCGCCTCCTGAAACGCCTGCGGCCCGACGTCCTGCACGCACACGATCCGCACGCAATCGCCCTGGCCTCGCTCGCCCTGTCGATCGGCGCCTCGTCGGGATGGAAGGCGCCGCTCCTGGCGTCGCGCCGCGTCGACTTCCACCTCAAGGGCAACTCCTTCTCGAGGTGGAAGCACCGGCAGGTCGCCTGCTTCATCGCGGCCTCAGAGGCCATCAGGACGCTGCTGGTGGCTGACGGGGTGCCGCCGGAGAAGACGACGACCGTGCACGAAGGGATCGACGTCGAGCACGTGGTGGGCTCTGCTGCCGTCAACGTCCACGAGGCGTTCTGGCTGCCGCACCAGGCGCCGGTTGTCGGCAACGTGGCCGCGCTGGTTCCCCACAAGGGGCACCGGCATCTCATCGAGGCGGCGCTGCTGGTCGTGCGCGAGATCCCGGACGTTCGCTTCATCGTGCTCGGCGAAGGCGAACTCCGGGAGCACCTCGAGCGGCTGGTGCGCGAGCGCGGCCTCGAGAAGCACGTCCTTCTGCCTGGCTTCCGCACCGACGTGCTGGGCTGCATGAAGGGCTTCGATCTGTTCGTGATGAGCTCGGTGAGCGAAGGCCTGGGCACGGCGCTGCTCGACGCGATGGCCTGCTCGAAGGCGATCGTCGCCACGCGCGTCGGCGGAATCCCCGAGGTGGTCGAGGACAACGTGTCGGGACTCCTCGTGCCGCCGCACGACGACCACGCCCTTGCCGGGGCGATTGTGCGGCTTCTGCACGAGCGCGCCCTGCGAGTCCGCATGGGTGACGCGGGGTTCGCGCGAGTGAGCGAGCGGTTCACGGTGGAGCGGATGGTCGCCGGGACCTCGGCCGTGTACGCGGCCGTGGCCGGCACATTCCGCGGAGCGGGCACTGCAAGTCCCGTTGCGCGCGGCTGAAGCCGCACGCGTTCATCATCCCGAGGTGGCACAGCGCGTAGTCGTACTTGACGGGATCCCCTGGATCGAGATCCCGCAGCGACGCGGTGATGTCGCGCGCCATCGGCCAGCCCGGGCTGCGGTAGCGCGTCAGTCCCAGGCACTGGCCCACGCGGATGACGTGCGTGTCGAGCGGCACCACCAACAACGCGGGCGACAGGCTGGCCCACACCCCCAGATCGAGCGCGTCGCGGCGGACCATCCACCGGAGAAAAAGGTTCAGCCGCTTGCAGGCGCCCCCTGCGCTGGGCCGGGGGAAGAAGTACCCGACGCCTGGACGGGTCAGCCCTCGTCGATAGACCTGGGCGAGGTCGAGCGCCAATGCGCGACGGGAGAAACCCTCGAGCGCGGGACCGACGTCGTCTGCGCCGGGGTCCAGTCCTTCGAGAAAGAAATTCTCGATCGACCCTGAGCGATCCAGCATCTGCGTCAGCAGCCACACGAGGGCCGCCACGTCCTGCCCGCGTGTCCAGCGGTGGCCGAGTTGGCGAAAGGCCGCGCCGTCGCGCTGCGGCTCGAAGGCCCGGACGTAGTCGGCCGGCCGCGGCCCGAGGACTCCGAGCAGCCGCTCGATCGACTGCAACACGCTCGACACACGCCCGAATGCGAGCGACGCCGCACAGAACCCGACGACCTCCCGATCGTCGCGCCGCTCGAATCGCCGCACCATCTGAATGGGATCGGCGGCTGAATCCGGAGCGTTGAAGCTGTCGTACAGCGAATCGAGCGCGGCCTTGAGCGCCGACCGGTTCCGCGCTGTCGCCATTTGTACGGGTCGCACGTCAGTTCCCTCTCCGCTCGGTGTCGAGCGAGAGCACTGGAGAGTAGCCGCCCAATGGTTCGCGCGTCCACCAGTCGCGCTGCCCGGACGCCGCATCCGTAAAGCGGTACCGATACCGAACGGCACGAACGTAGCGGGGCCGCTGGCCCTCGAACGGATTGTCGCCCACCAGACGCAGCACGGACGGCGAGCCCTCGAGGAGTCGAGCGCAGAAGTCGTGGAGCCAGGGCTCGGTCTCCCAGTCGCCAAGCGCCGCGAACCACATCTGCCAGTCCAGCCGGGGCTGGTGCGGCGCCACCCACGGTAACCGTCTCGCGACATCCCCCGGCTTGTATCTGAACTCGTAGGCCGACCATGTCAGCCCATCATCGGAGCCCTCGATCACGATCTCGGTCCGCGTGGTGGTCATCACGGCGAACAAGCCGTACGTATTCACGCTGCCGGCCGGTGCGACGAACTCTGCCACACGCGGCACGATCGGCACGCCGCCCAGGTCGATGCCGAAGCTTCGTGCAAAGGCGAGGACCGACACCGGCAGCACGACGCACGCCGCTGCCAGTCGCAGCCAGCGTCCCGCGCGTGCTTCAAGGCGCTTGACGTCAGTGGCCGGCAGATGTCGCCGTTGCGCCAGACGTCCGAGCGCCGCATCGTCAATGAGCAGGACACACAGCGACGCAGCCAGGAGGTTGAAGAAGGCGAAGTTCCCCGTCACCGCGAAGACGGCCTGGAGACCCGCGAGCAGAGCCGCGGACAGCACGCGCGGCCGCCGGGGGAGGAGGATGAGCAAGGGCGCGAGGAGCTCGATGCCGAGCAT
>CAZCEL010000217.1:0-7965 GCA_964497175.1 uncultured Bifidobacteriaceae bacterium | reverse complement strand
ACCGCATCCGCTCGACGATCGCGCCCGAGATGAGCGCCGCCGTGATGATGCAGAAGGTCGCCTGATAACACACGTAGAGGACGTGCGGAATGGTCACCGTGGCGACCGTGCCGTCCGGCGTCAGCCCCACGCCTCGCAGGAACACGCGCGAGAGGTCACCAATCCAGTTGCTCCCGGTGGTGAACGCCAGCGAATAGCCCAGCACCGCCCACGCCACACCGACGAACCCCAGCGAAATGAAGCTCATCATCATGGTGTTGAGGGCGTTGCGCGACCGCACGAGGCCCCCGTAGAAGAACGCCAGGGCGGGCGTCATCAGGAGCACCAGCGCGGTAGAGATCAACATCCAGGCGGTATCGGCAGGGTTCATCCGTCACCTCGCATGCCCACGGCCGATTCGAACGACTCGCCACCAATCAGGCGACAGCGTCCTCGGGATAGCTGTGGCGCCCCTGGTGGGATCGGCCGGTCGAGGGGCGGTCCTGGACCGCCCGACTCGCGATCTGGCACGCGGAGGATATCAGAGAATGGGGCCTTATGCTTCCTCGACAGGGTGGAAGTCCGGGTACGCGACGTTGCCGTGCTCGCCCACGTCGAGCCCCTCCAGTTCCTCCTGCGAGCTCACCCTCAGGCCGACGACCTGCTTGATCACCCACCAGCCCAGCAGTGCGGAGACGAACACGGTGACCGCGACGGCCAACACGCCGATGAGCTGAGGCGTCAACTGCGCCATGCCTCCCCCCATGAACAAGCCGGGCTTGGCAACCGCTGCCGCCGGCGACGCCATCGGGTCGGCGAAGAGACCCAGGGCGATGGTTCCCCACACGCCGTTGGCCATGTGAACCGAGATCGCGCCGACCGGATCGTCAATCCTCAGGCGGTCGAAGAAGAATACGGAGGCGACGACGAGGAGGCCTGCCACAATGCCTATCATGAAGCTGCTGCCCACGCTGACAAACGCGCAGGGTGCCGTGATGGCTACCAGCCCCGCCAGTCCGCCGTTGAGCGTCATGCTGAGGTCGGGCTTGCCGGCGATGATCCACATCGCCAGCAGCGCGCTGATCGAGGCAGTTGCGGCCGCCGTGTTCGTCGTCACGGCCACGTGGGCGATCGACGCCCAGTCGGCGGCCATGGTCGACCCGGGATTGAAACCGAACCAGCCAAACCACAGCACGAACACGCCCAGGGTCGCCGATGTCATGCTGTGGCCCGGAATCGGGAGCACCCTGCCGTCCCGGTACTTGCCGGTACGTGCCCCGACCATGATGGCCCCCGCCAGGGCCGCCCATCCGCCGATGGAGTGCACCACTGTCGAGCCCGCAAAGTCGAGCATCCCCAGCTTGGCGAGCCAGCCGCCGCCCCACACCCAGTGGCCGACGATGGGATAGATGGCCCCCACCATGAGGAACGAAAACAGAAAAAATGCGCCGAACTTGATCCGCTCGGCGACCGCGCCCGAGACGATGGTGGCCGCCGTGCCGGCAAACACCAGCTGAAAGAAGAACTTGGCCCAGAGCGGTGTGCCGGTCCAGTTGAGCGCGCCATAAACGCCCTGATAGGCCTCGCCCGTGAGGGGGCTGTTGTCGGCGCCGCTCACGAACCAGAGCCCGGACGTGCCGACGATGGCGTTGCCATCGCCGAACATCAGGCCGAACCCGATCAGCAGGAACGCCACCGATGACACGGCGAAGACGATGTAGTTCTTGGCGAGGATGTTGACCGTGTTCTTGGCGCGACAGAGGCCCGACTCCACCAGGGCGAAGCCGAGGTTCATGAAGAACACCAGAAACGCGGTGAGCAGCGTCCACATGGTGTCCATCGCAACTTTGGCATCGTCGATGGCCGGGGCCGGTTCGGGCTGTCCCTGGGCGAAGAGGCTCGACGCGAGCCCGGGCACCACCAGGACACCGGTTACCAAAGCCAGGGCTGTGAAGTAAGCTCTCCCGCGCATGCGCTCCTCCTTCGGATGCGAGACTGCAAGCACGCACCCGCGTCCGGCTTGCCAGTCGCAACGCCGATGCCGGACGCGTGCGACGGTGCTTCCCCTCAAGTCGTTGGTGACGCGGGTGATCGGTCGACGGGCGCATTCTGGTGCGACGTACAAAAGTGTCGTTCACCCACGTACGCTCTACAGTAGTGTAGTCCCAGGGCCAATCGCCGCGGGCCCGGCGGCCGCCCGGCCACCTGGCAGTCGTGCCGGCGGACGGCAGACAGCGGTCGCCAGGCTGGCCGGCTGACATTCGTGTATCTCGATGGGTCATGAGACACAAGTCTGTTCAACGGATGCGACCCATCGACGCCTGGCGGTACGCCGCTCGGCGTGGCAGGCCATGGAACGGGCACCAATGTGCCGTTGTCCCGGAGGCTGAATGTGTTCTCGCGACTGCAGACCGCCGTCGGAGTCGTCCTCTCGATTTCCGCGAGTGCGCCGGCGCTCGCGCAGATTGCCGCCAACGACCCGAACCCTGGCGCCCTGACGTTCACCGGCGCCCTCGACGTGCCCTCGGTCTACGTCTTCCGCGGCATCGTCCAGGAGGCCGGCCCGAGGCTCACGTTGTGGCCGGCGGGAGATATCGGATTGGCGCTCTTCGCCGGCGAGGGGGGGCTGAAGCGTGTCGGCGTGAACCTCGGCGTGTGGAACAGCCTTCAGACCGGTTCCTCCGGGACCGACGGTCCCTAGCGTCGCCTCCACTATGAGGAGGACTTCCATGCCAGGCTGAGTCTTGGACTGGGAGGAGGTCTCACGGTGGCCGCCGGTTACATGGCGCGGACCAGCCCCAACAACATGTTCCCGACGGTCAAGGAGTTTCACGTCAACGTCAGCAGGGCACACGGGCTGGCACCGTATGGCTTTCTGGCGACCGAACTGTCCGACCGCGGCCAGGCCGACCTCGGACAGTCCAGAGGTACCTATCTCGAACTCGGTATGGGGCCCACGTGGTCGGCTGCGAACGGGAGGCTCTCGCTGACCGCGCCGGTCAGGCTCGGGCTGAGCCTGGGCGACTACTACGAACTGGACGGAACGGATCACCGGTTTGGATTCTTCAGCATCGGCGCGCAGCTGACCATCCCCCTGACGGGATTGCCTGCCCGCTTCGGATCCTGGAATATCCACGGCGGCGCGGATCTGCTTCGGCTGGGTGCGACGACCAAGGCTGCCAACGCCGGCGAAGGGACCAAGGTTGTGGCACGTGTCGGCGTTGGCCTCGCCTACTGAACCCTGTACAAATATGTCTAGACATTCCTGCCCAAGAACAACATTGTCCTGAACGGACCCCTCGTTTCCCGAGCAGGCTTCGCAAAACATTCCAGAAAACGTGTGGTCCCCGGCCAGCCGGCCGGTGCTGCTTTTGCTCGGGGTTTCCGGAGGGCTTGCGTTGCACGACTCCTACACGAAAGGGCACTGAATGACTAGAGCAGGTTTCTTCACACGCATCGCACCGGGGGCAATCCCGTCAGGCGCCGGATCGATGACGGCGGGTCAGCACCTGCTGCACCCCGTGCGCGGCAGCTGATTTCCTACTACCATACGGGCGGGCCCGCCGCGGCGGCGGGCCCGTCCTGTTCTACGGAGTACGCCGTTTCCCGATGCCCGAGCCACAGATCTCCCCACTCGACGCACGCCTCGATGCGCGCGCGACACGAGTTGCCAGGCTCGATCTGGCACGCCAGGAGCTCATGGCGGCGTCCCGTCGTGGCGAGGGCGGCCGGCACGCCCTGCGCCAGTTCTCACACCGTGTCGATGCGCTCGTGCAGCAGTTGTTCGCGGAGGCCGACGCGCCGTCGCAGCCGGTCGTCGTATTCGCCCTGGGCGGCTACGGCCGGCGCGAGCTCTGCCTCCATTCGGACATCGATCTGCTGGTGCTCTTCGCCGGCGTCATCGGGCCGCAGGACGAGCGGTTTCTGCAGGCCTTCTTCAATCCGCTCTGGGACCTGGGGTTGACCGTCGGGCACCACGTGAGAGACGTCGACGAGGGCGCCCGGCTCGAGGCCGACAACCCGGAGTTCCTGCTGGCGCTGACCGATGCCCGACCTGTCGTGGGCGACGCGACGATTCTCGATCAGTTCATGAGCCGGTCCGACATCGCGCGCACGGCGCGGCGGACGCTCGACGCCCTGCGAGCGCTCATCGCCGAGCGTCATGCCCGCTTCAACGACACGTTGTATCAGCTCGAGCCCGACGTGAAAGAGGCGCCGGGGGGTCTGCGCGATCTGTTCGGCGCCCAGACCGTCGCCAAGCTGACCGATCCGGCGCTGCTGGCCCAGGGCGGCTCCGGCGCCCGCGCCCTGGACGATGCCGAAGAGTTCCTGATGCGCGTCCGCTCGATCCTGCATCTCGAGGCGAAGCGGCATCACAACGTGCTCAGCCACGAGCTGCAGGAGCGCGCCGCCGAGTACCTGGCCTATCCCGGCGCGACGGCGCGCCAGCGCGTCGAGCGGTTCATGAGCGATTACTTCCGTCACGCGCGGGCGATCGACCGGTCGCTGCGCTGGGCGCTGCGTGCGGCACCCACGCCGATTGCCCGCAACCTGGTGCGCACCGGCGACGGAGTCCGGTTCGTCGATACGCGGGAAGCCGCCGATCGCCCGGAAACCTGGCTGGCGCTGTTCCAGGCCGCCCTGGACCTCGGGGTGCCCGTCTCCGACGAGGCGCTGTCGTGCGTTCAGCAGCACGCCCCGCGGTACGCGGCGGAAGAGTTCTTCCCCACGGCGGCGCATCGTGCCGCGCTGCTCAGATTCCTCAAGCCCCGGCCCGGGCTGTACGCCCGGCTGTCGGAGCTGCATGATTCGGGACTGCTCGGCCAGATGATTCCCGAATTCAAGGCCATCAGCTGTCGTGTGGTCCGCGACTTCTACCACAAGTACACGGTGGACGAGCACACGCTGCTCACCATCCGCAACCTGGAGCGGCTCACCGGGGCCCCCGGAGCCGAGCGCGAGCGATTCGCGCGGCTGCTGGCCGAGCTGGAGTCGCCCGAGCTGCTCGTGCTCGCCCTGCTGCTGCACGACGTCGGCAAGTGGCGGGACGAGGATCACGCCAGCGAAAGCACGCGGATGGCGCGTCAGATGTTCGACAGACTCGACCTCGACGAACAGGCGCGCGGAATCGTCGAGTTCCTCGTCCGCGATCACCTGCGCATGTCGGTCGTCGCGTTCAGACGCGATACCGAGGATCCGGAGATCGTGCGCCAGTTTGCCGGCCTGGTCGGCGTCGAGGAGCGCCTCAAGATGCTCTGCCTGATGACGCTGGCCGACGTCGAGGCGGTCGGCCGCGAGACGCTCACCTCGTGGAAGGAGGAGCTCCTCTGGCGGCTTTATGTCGACACGTACAACTTCCTCACGCTGCGCTACGGCGACGAGGTCATCGACCGCGATCAGTCCGCCCATCTGGAGCTTCTGGACGGGCGGCCGCCGGATCTGACCGCGGCCCAGATCGCCGACTTTCTCGAGGGCCTGCCGCGGCGCTACCTGCACCAGTTCTCGCGCGATGCCATCTATCGCCACGTTCGGCAGTCGCGCGATCTCGGCCCCGACGCGATTCACGCGTGGATCGAGCCGAGCGATGCCGGCTGGGAGCTGACCGTGCTCGCCCACGACCGGCCGTTTCTGTTCTCGAACATTTCCGGCGTTCTGTCCTCCTTCGGCATGGACATCCAGCGGGGGTTCGCCTTCACCAAGCCGAACGGCCTCATCGTGGACATGTTTCACTTCACCGACAACGACCGCTTCCTCGAGCTCAATTCCGGGGGCGACGGTCAGCTCCTCAAGGCGCTCGAAGATGTCGTGCGCGGCCGTGCGGACGTGGCTCAGCGGCTGAAGGGGCGGGAGGAAGGCGCGTTCCGCCAGCGGCTCCCGGGCTTTGCGCCCGTCGTGCACTGCGACAACGAATCGTCCCGCCGGTACACGATTGTCGAGATCGTGGCGGAGAACGCGCTGGGCCTCTTGTACCGGATGAGCCGCGCGATGTCCGAGTCGGGATGTGACGTCGACCTGGTGCTCATCGCCACCGAGGGCCGCCGCGCCATCGACGTGTTCCATCTCACCAGGGACGGGACCAAGCTGACGCCTGCCTACCAGCAGAAAGTGACAGAGAACCTGCAACGCGTTCTGGAGGGACGCCCATGAAGCTCATCAAGTCGATCGTTCGGCCCAACAAGGTGGACGAGGTCAAGACTGCGCTCGAAAGGCTGCAGATTTCCGGGATGACCGTCACCGAGGTCCGGGGCCACGGCAAGCAGAAGGGCCACACGGCCATCTACCGCGGCCAGGAGTACAACGTCAGCCTGCTGCCGAAGATGGAGATCGAAGTGGTTGTCCCCGACTCGGTGGTGACCGACGCCATCAAGGCCATCATCGAGGCGGCTCGCACGGGCGAAATCGGCGACGGCCGCGTTTTCGTGCTTCCGGTTCTCGAAAGCTACAGGATTCGGACCGGCGAGAAGGAAGTCTGAGCTACCGCTTCGTCATCGTCTCCAGGTCTCTGACGATGAAGACTTTCTCGCCGGGCCGGATCAGGCCGAGCTCGCGCCGGGCGATCTCCTCGATGGCTGCCGGGTCCTCCCGCAGGCGTCGCGCCTGATCGCTCAGGCGCGCGTTCTCCGCGCGCTGCCACCCGATGGCGGCCGCCAGCTCGTCGTACCGCTGGCGTGCATGGCGCATGGCGAGCAGCCCGCGGTCGCCGACCAGCCCGTCCACGACGATGGCCGCCGCGAGCAGCAGCAGCAGCAGGCGGACGATGCGCCGGGTGCGATCCGGGCGAGCCACCTCGACCTGCGCCTTTCGCATGGCCCACACAGTACACTACTTCCTCGCCGGGTACCAACGGCAAATCCACGGAGAGCGCCAGTCATGACCGATGTCGTCCTCGTTCTCACGACCATGCCGGCCGGCGAGCGCGCTGAGCTGCTGGCACGCACGCTGGTCGACGAGCATCTGGCCGCCTGCGTCAACGTCTATCCCCCGATGGTGTCGTTGTACCGCTGGCGCGGTGTCCTCGAGCGGGAGAGCGAGCAGCAAATCGTCGTCAAGACGACAGCCTCGCGTGTTCCCGATCTGCGGGCGCGCATCTCAGGGCTGCACGTCTACGAGTTGCCGGAGCTGCTGGTCCTGGAGGTGCGCGACGGCAGTCCCGGCTACCTGGAGTGGGTCGGCGCCGAAACACGAGCCGGCTGAGGCTGCCCGGCCGGACAACAGCCGATACAATGGTCCGGACATGCCGGATCTCGTCGACTTCATCCTCCACAGCGATCGCTACCTGCTCGACTTCGTGCGTGCGTATGGATCCTGGGTGTACGGCCTGGTCGTGGCGATCGTGTTCGCGGAAACCGGGTTCGTCGTCACGCCGTTTCTGCCCGGGGATTCACTGCTCTTCGCGGTGGGCGCCCTTGCGGCGACGGGCGTGCTGAACGCGCCTGTCGCGTTCCTGCTGCTGGTCGCCGCGGCGTTCTCCGGCAACGCGGTCAACTACGCGGTCGGGCGCTTCGTGGGCCCGCACGTCTTTACGGCAACCGACCGCGTGGGCCGGTGGCACCGACTCCTCAACCGCGACCATCTGCTGCGGGCCCACGCCTTCTTCGAGCAGCACGGCGGGATGGCCCTGATCCTCGGGCGGTTCGTACCCGTTGTGCGAACCTTTGTGCCCTTCGTGGCCGGCGCCGCCCAGATGAGGTCCTACGCCTTCGTCGTGTACAACGGCATCGGCGCCCTCGCCTGGGTGGGGCTGTGTCTGGGCGCCGGATTTCTGTTCGGGAACGTGCCCGTGGTGAAGGAGAATTTTTCGCTGGTGACCATCGGCATCGTCCTGGTCTCCCTGCTGCCCGTGCTGGTCGAGTCCGCGCGAGTCGCGAGCCGAAAATGGCGGCCGAGTGGGGAATCGCGGCTCACTGGCAAGGGACCGAGCGCCCAAGCAAGGTCCGCTCTCGGCGTTCAGCTCTCAGTTGACCGCCATGCCGAGAGCGGTGACAA
>CAZCEL010000216.1:0-7982 GCA_964497175.1 uncultured Bifidobacteriaceae bacterium | reverse complement strand
CGGCCGAGGACACCGCCGCGCCGGCCGCGATCACTCCCTTGATGAAATTCCGTCTCGACGCACTCTGGGGATTCTCATCCGACAGCTTCGTGTCTTCCATCACTGGACCACCTCTCAGCGTTTCCTCATGGACAGCGGGCGAGCAGACGCGAAACGATAATCAAAATCGGCCCCCGGTTCAATCACTTCCGTCGAAGACCGCCGAAAAATCGGCGCCGCGCCGGCCGGACCGGCGAACAATCTGCAAACTATAGCACATGAGCACTTTAACAGAATCCGCCCGCCATGCAAACGCCCGAATCGGCCCGGAGTGCTTCGGGGCGCAGCCTCACCCGAGTCCGGGAAAGAGGCGCAGATCGGGTCGGCTATAGTCATCAGCCATGCCGTCAATCACGTTCCTTGGAGCCGCCGGCACAGTCACCGGCTCCAAGCACCTGCTGGAGGGCGGCGGCCGCCGGGTGCTGGTCGATTGCGGGCTCTTCCAGGGGCTGAAGCAGCTCCGGGCGCGGAACTGGCAGCCATTGCCGACGGCCCCGAGCAGCATCGACGCCATCGTTCTGACGCATGCACATCTCGATCACTGTGGGTATCTGCCACGTGTGATCGCGCAGGGGTTTCACGGCCCCATCTTCTGCACTCCCGGCACCAGGGATCTGGCGACGCTCGTGTTGCGCGACTCGGCCGGGATTCAGGAGGAGGATGCGCGGGAGGCGAACCGCGGCCGCTATTCGAAGCACCATCCGGCGTTGCCCCTGTATACGAGCGACGATGCGGAGCGCGCGATTCGGTGCTTTCGAGCTGTTGGTTACGAGCAGTCCGTGGAGGTGGTCGCTGGAATCGAGCTGCAGTTCATCAACGCGGGGCACCTGCTGGGATCCGCGTACGCTCGAATCCGATGCCTGGGACGCACGACCCTGTTTGGCGGTGACCTCGGACGCTACGGCCGGCCCGTCCTGCCCGACCCTTCGCCCGTGACCTCGGCCGACGCGTTGCTCCTCGAATCCACCTACGGCGATCGTCTGCACGACCGGAACGACGAGGGCGCGCGACTCTCGGAGATCGTGAATGCGGCGGCGGCTCGCGGCGGCAAGCTGATCATTCCGGCGTTCGCGATTGGCCGAGTGGAGGAAGTACTCTACTGGCTCAAGCGCCTCGAGGATGACGGCCGTATCCCCGTGCTGCCGGTGTACGTCGACAGCCCAATGGCGGCGCGCGCGCTACAATTCTACGGCGCGCGCACGCTGGAGCTCGACCCGGACCTGCAGGCCGCCGAGCGTGGCCTGTGCCTGTTCTGCACGAAGAGAATGACGACCATCGCGTCGGCGCGCGAGTCGATTGACCTGGCCGCCTCCGGAGGGTCGGTTATCGTGATTGCCGCGAGTGGCATGGCGACGGGCGGCCGCGTACTGCATCATCTGATTTCGTCGCTCCCTGACGCCAGGACGACGGTCCTGTTTGTCGGCTTTCAGGCCGCTGGCACGCGGGGGCGGGCGCTCATCGAAGGAGCGAGAACAGTGCGCATCAAGGGACAAGACGTGCCGGTGGCCGCACGCGTCGAGCACTTGAATGCGATGTCCGCCCACGCCGACGCGGCCGAGATTGCTCGCTGGCTCGGTGGGTTCGAGCGGGCGCCTGAGGCGACCTATCTCGTTCACGGCGAGCCACCGGCGCTCGTGGCTCTGCAGAGGCGCATTCAGAACGAGCTGGGGTGGGCCGTGCACGTCGCCCAACATCATCAGCGAGTGGAACTGTGACGCATCTGCGGCCCGGCCTCTGCACGGCGATGTTGCTCGTGCCGCTCGTGCCCGCAGCGTCCGGCACGGCTCAATCGCTCCAGGAGAGAAGCGCTGCCGTTCTCAGGGCGGAGCAGGGGCGCGCATCGACCGCCGCCGAACTTCGAACGCTCAGAACGGCCGCGCGCAGCCGGGATCCGGAAACCTTGCGACTGGCCGTCCGCGCGCTCGGTCGGATCGAACGGCCGTCGCTTCTTCCGGACATCCTTCCGGCTCTGCGGTCTGCCCTTCCCGAAGTGCGCATCGAGGCAGCCAACGCCGTGGCACAGGCGGTGTCCGCGATCGGCCCCGACGAGGTGCGGCGGGCTGACAGAGTGTCAGCGCGAAGCCAGATGCACGCGCAGGATGCCGCGGTGAGGTCCGCCCAAAGCGCGCTCGCCGGGCGGCTCGAGGCGGAGGCCGATTCGAGCGTACGCGCCGCGCTCTATGAGGCCATCGGGAGGCTTCGGTACCGCGCAGCCGCCGACGTCGAGCGGGCGGAGGCCATTCTCGTCCACGCAGTGGACGTCCACACCACGCTGGAGGACCGGCTGGGCGTGGCGAAAGGATTGGAGGTGCTCGCCAGAACAGGCGCCGAAGTCCGACGGCTCGGGCCGAAGGCCCATGACGCGCTGGCGCGGCTCCTCGGCGGCGAAGCCTCCCGCCCCAATCAGGATCCGCTGCGCGACGCCCGCGTCCGGCGCCTCGCGATTGAGGCGCTGATGGCCGACGGTGGCAGCCTAAACGAGGAGACGCTCGCGATCGCGGCGCGAGATCCCGACCCGCAGGTCCGGCGGCTCGCGGTGCGGGGAGCCCCGACGAGTGGAGACGCTGCGTCGCTCGTGGACCGAGGCCTGACGGACGAGGCGGCAATGGTTCGGCTCGAAGCCGTGCGGGCAGTACGTTTGCGTGGGCCCGATGCATGTCCCGTTGCCCTCGCGGCGCTCGCGGATCCCGACACGCACGTCGCACTGGCCGCACTGGATCAGCTCAGCGTGTGCGGAGATCGCGCCCACGCGGTATCCACGCTCGAACGAATCATCGACGAGGTCAACGAACTGGACGTCGAACGCGTCTGGCACAAGCCCGCTCACGCGTTAGTGGCCCTGGCATCCGCCTCGCCGTCAGACGCACTGGATCGTCTGCCGCGCTTTTCACAGGCGCGCCTGTGGCCGCTTCGCGTGTACGCGGCTCGTGCGGCCACGCTGCTCGGATACCTCCCGACACTGTACGCGCTGGCCATCGATCCGGAGGGCCACGTGGTCGAGGCAGCCGTGACCGGGCTCGCCGCGGTGGCCGGACATGATGCCGACGCCACCTACATCGACGCGCTCGACCGGGCAGAGCCGCCCGTCGTGCGAGCTGCGGCGCGCGCACTCGACGGCACGATCGACCGCGACAGGGCGGTGCCCGCGCTGAAGGCTGCATACGAGCGGTTCGGGCAGAGCGCCCTCGATCTCAGGGCCGCCATCGGGGACACGCTGTCGGCGCTCGGGGCTGCGCCGCGGCCGCTGAAGAGCGGAACGCCGCAGACCGCGGGCGTCAACGCGGCCGATCTTCGCCGGTTGGCGGCCCCCAGAGCGCGTGTGACGGTGGGCGGCGTGGGCCAGTTCGAGGTCGCGCTCTTCACCGCCGAAGCGCCGGCGACCGTGCTCGCCTTCGTGCGCCTGGCCGAGACCGGCCACTTTAACGGGCAGCGGTTTCATCGACTCGTGCCCAACGGACTCGTCCAGGGGGGCTTCATCGACGGAGCGATGGGTGCCACGAACGGTTCGGCCACCCTTCGCGACGAGGTCGGACGGTGGCCTCACGTGCGCGGAGCCGTCGGCATCTGGACGCGTGGACGCGACGGGGGGAGCGGCCAGCTGTTCATCAATCTCGTCGACAACCCCCGATTCGACCACGAGTACACGGTGTTCGCACAGGTCCTGAACGGGCTCGATCTCCTCGACAAGATTCTCGAGGGCGACCTCATCGAGCGCATCGAAATCGTCCCCTGAGATGTTCTCGTCGCGAGTCCCGGGCGAGCTCGGGCCCAACCGGCTGACCCGAGAGCTGGCGCGTGTCAGAAGCGAGGGCCGCAGAATCATCGACCTCACGGAATCGAATCCGACGCGCTGCGGATTCTCATATCCGAAGGAACTGCTCGCGCCGCTCGCCGACCCCCGCGCGCTCGACTACGCTCCCGAACCCCTTGGCCTGCGTACGGCGCGCGAGTCGGTGGCTGCCGACTTCCTCCGCCGGAGCCGGCCGGTCGCCGCCGAGCGCGTGGTGCTGACAGCGAGCACGAGCGAGGCCTATTCACTGCTCTTCAAGCTGTTGTGCGATTCGGGTGACGAAGTGCTGGTCCCGAGGCCGAGCTATCCGTTGTTCGAACATCTGGCTCGCCTCGAATCGGTGCTCCCGGTGAGCTACAACATCGAGTACCACGGAAGGTGGTCGCTGGACCGGGCGAGCCTGGTGAGCGCGCTCTCCCCGCGAACGCGCGCGATCCTGGTGGTCAACCCGAACAACCCGACGGGACACTTCGCCTCGTCCGACGACCTCGGACATCTCGAGGCTCTGTGCGCTGAGCGCAACCTCGCACTCATCTCCGATGAGGTGTTCGCCGACTTCGAGCTGACGAAGGGAGCGTCGGCCACGGCCGGGCTCCTGCCAGGCCGCGATGTCGCGCTGTCCTTCACGCTCGGAGGGCTGTCGAAGAGTGTCGGGCTTCCTCAGCTGAAGCTCGGCTGGATGGCGCTGGGAGGTCCGACTGGGCTGGTCGACGACGCGCTCGAGCGCCTCGAGGTTGCCTGCGACACTTGTCTGTCAGTGTCGACCCCGGTGCAGATCGCGGCGCCAACGCTGCTCGAGCGTGGCGGCGTCGTGCGCGCGCAGATCTGTGACCGCGTGCGACACAACCATCGCCTGCTCATTGTGCTGGCTGGTAGTGTGCCCTCCTGCAGGGTGTTGCCGGTCGACGGCGGCTGGCACGCGATCGTCCAGGTGCCGTCACGCGCCTCGGAAGAAGAACTGGTGCTCGCGCTTCTCACCGAAGATGGCGTGCTCGCTCATCCGGGATATTTCTTCGACTTCCCGGCCGAATCCTTCCTCGTGCTCAGCCTCG
Source organism: uncultured Bifidobacteriaceae bacterium (assembly GCA_964497175.1). Classification (GTDB taxonomy): domain Bacteria; phylum Acidobacteriota; class Vicinamibacteria; order Vicinamibacterales; family CAVVIG01; genus CAZCEL01. Next base: position 3,101 of record CAZCEL010000216.1, on the reverse strand, counting down.
TGGTCCCGGAGGCGCTCTTCGAGGAGGGTACGGCGAAAATGCTCCGGCGGTTTTCGTGACGTCTCGAGGAGGCCCGATGGCACTGCGATCCGAAGTCAGTCTCCGGTGACTGCCTAGGTCAACACTCGAATCACGACACGGCGGTTCTGCGCGCGGCCCTCTCTGGTGTTGTTGGGGGAGACGGGCTTGTCCATGCCGTAGCTGATCACGTTGATCTTGTGCAGCGGGATTTCGTGCTGCTGGTACAGATAGCGCTTGACGGTTTCCGCGCGCTCGAGCCCCAGCCGCTCGTTGTACTCCTTGGCTCCGACGTTGTCGGTATGCCCCTCGATTTCGAAGTACGCGCCCTTGGGGTCGGCCTTGATCTGGGTGATCAGCTCGTCGAGCCTCGCCTTGGCCTCGTCTGGAAGGTCGGTCTTGCCGAACTTGAAGTTGCCTTGATCCTCGTTCAACACCACTTCAAACACGACGCGCTTGCTGGCCCGGTCGACCGCGTCCGCCTTGCTCCCCGCTTCCCGGCCGATGCTGGCGGCCTGGTTCGCGTTGTCGTTCGCCTGATTGGCCGCGGTGTTGGCCACCTGCGCAGCCTGCGCCGCCTTCGACGCCGCCTGCGAGGCGGCCTGCGCGGCGGCTTGCGCCCGCTGATCCACGTCGATGATCTTGGCCTCGTTCTGCCGGGTGCGCTCCTGCGTTTCCTCGACCGCGCGCCCGAGCGAGTCGACCTTCTGGTTCACCTCTCCAACACTGGTGCGCACGAACTTCTTGGTGGCGCAGGCAGTCGATCCACCAATGGCGAGCGCTGCAACTGAGACGGCCGTGACGATTCTGGGGAACATGCGTCGATACCTCCTACTGCGAATTCGGGCGAGATTGCCCCGCGCTGTAACCACTCCGGGTCCGGACGGTCAGATTCTTCCCGCGCGCGCGCACGACGAGCGAATGCCACCCGGGAGCAGTGCCCGCTTCGAACGCGATGAGGTACTGGTGGCGCAGCTCCTCGACAATTCGCCGGGCAACCGTGCTGCGCTCGACGATCGAGCTGGCGACGAAGGCTTGGCCGCCGGTCTCGCTCGCCAGGTCCGCCAGAGGCCCGGCCAGCGGCGACCGCGCGGCTTCGACAACACCTACATCCGCCGCCGGATTGTCGACCGATGACACAATGCCGACGATGTAGACCGGAACGTCGATGGCGCCGGCCATCGCGGACACCTCGTTAGGCCGGAGATGGCTGGCTGTGTCGCGTCCGTCCGTGAGGACCACCACGGCAGTGCGCCGCCCCCGACGGGTCGCAACGCGGGCGGCGGCGCCGGCAATCGCGTCGTGGAGCGAGGTCGCGCCGAAGGGCGTCATCACCGACAGTCCGTCTGGCGGCGTGCTGAGCGCGGCCCCGAACGCCGACACCTCGGCGAGGTGTGTATCGAACGCGAAGACCGCGGTTTCGTCGTGATCGCTCTTCAGCCACGCGAGCAGGTGGGCCAGCGCCTCGCGTGCATTGCCGAATTGGGCCTGCATGCTCCCGCTGGCGTCGAGCAGAATCGCCAGGCTGGCCCCTGAGTCGTCGTGCCGGAAATCGGCGATGGGCCGCGGATGGCCATCCTCCAGGACCTCGAAATCCTGCGCCTTCAGGTCGCGCACAAAGCGGCCCTTCCGATCGCGCACGATGGCCGAAATCCGCACCAGATCGACGTTCGATCTGAACCTCGCGACCGGCTCCTGCACGGAGAGACTGGTGGCGCTGACCGAGCCGACGACACCAATCACCGCGACCAGCCATCCCGCGACTAGGATCGTTCGCATTGCCACACCACTACCAGCTACCCAAAGGTCGTGCCAATCCGACCGCATGCTTAGGGAGTCTCTTTCCGGGAACTTTTCGCGAAAACCGGGATGAAACCCACGTGGCGCTGCCAGTTCCGACCGGCCGAGGGTGCCGGAGCCTTCAGGACTGTGTAAATTATACGTTCCACCCGACGTGTTGCCCCCAGCGCGATGCGCTCCCTGTATGTTCCAGCCTGGGCTCGTTCTGACGTATGAACTCGAAGCGACACGGAAATCTCGCGCACTGGCCGGGTTCAGGTTCGGGTTCGGGTTCGAAACAAGCAAACGGTAAACAGGCGGCAAAAAAATGCGCCGCTGCGAGGGAGGCGCAGGTCGCCTTTCGTGGAAGCGCTGTTTCTCGCGGTAAGATCGGCCCTGTGGCACTCACTCAGACGTCCATCCCCGTATCCGCCCGCACCGGCGGCTTTTCCTACGCCATCCGCAACATCGTTGTCGAGGCCCAACGGGTAGAAGCCGCAGGCACGAAGGTTCGGTATCTGAACATCGGGGATCCGGTCTCCTTCGGATTCAGCACCCCTGCTCATCTCGTCGAGGCCGTCGAGCGGGCGCTCAAAGACGGACACAATGGATACGGGCCTTCGGCGGGACTGGCCGCCGCTCGTGGGGCTGTGGCCGCCGAGAACATGGCAAACAGGTGGCCGACCTCGCCCGACCGCGTCCTCATCACGCAGGGCACGTCGGAGGCAATAGAACTGGTTCTTACGGCGCTGCTCGATCAGAACGGTGAGGTCCTCGTGCCGCGGCCGGCCTATCCGCTGTACACGGCGGTCGTCGGCAAGATCGGCGCTCGCGCCGTCTACTACGACACAGACCCGAAGCGAGGGTGGATCCCGGACCTCGAGCACATGTCCTCGCTGGTCACGTCGGCGACTCGTGCCCTGGTGGTGATCGATCCCAACAATCCGACGGGTGCCACGTATCCGGCCCCCGTGCGCCGCGGTCTTCTCGAATTCGCCGACCGGCACGGCCTGGCGATCGTCGCCGACGAAGTGTATTGCGACCTCGGGTACGACGGCACGGTGCCGCCGCTCGGCAGCTTTGATCCCGACGCCCCGGTCATCTCGTTCTCGAGTCTCTCGAAGGCCTATCTCGCGCCGGGCTGGCGCACGGGTTGGATGACGCTCGCCCGTACACCTCGGCTCGACGATGTGATGTCGGCCGTGAAGAAGCTTGCGGACGCACGGCTATGCAGCGCCCTGCCGATGCAGTATGCCGTCGTGGCCGCGCTGACCGGCGATCGGTCGCACCAGGTCCAATTCCGC
>CAZCEL010000215.1:2340-7995 GCA_964497175.1 uncultured Bifidobacteriaceae bacterium | reverse complement strand
CACGGACATCGCGGCATCGATCGGCCGGCCCCGCGCGCCACGGCGCGGGCCGCGCGGGGCCGGCCGATCGATGCCGCGATGTCCGTGTACGAGCGCGTTTCCCCGCGTGGGACCTGACCGAGCGCCTGCCACACCTGCCACTGGAAGGCCGTCGCCCTCACGTCGAGCGGCAGGTCCAGCCGGGGAAGCCGGCCGTCCAGATGATCGAGGACACGAGCCATCGTGTCGGACAGCGCGCGCTGGTCGCGAAACAGCACTGCAGCCGGGTACTCTTCCTTCAGGCCGCGCTCGAGCCGCCCGTCGTCGGTTCCCAGGGCAATCGCGCATACGCCCCGATCGGTCGCCGCAACGAGCAATCGGTCGAGCGGTGAATCAACGATGGCGTACCGGATCTGCATCCCCGCGCCTCCCCGCTTGTAGGTCGACGGCGGCATGGCCAGCTTCGACGCTCCTCGTTCGTAGAACCGGCTGCTCGATCCATAGCCCGCATCCACGATCGCCCTCGTCACGTCGACTCCCCGTTGCAGCTGCTCCCGAACGGTCTTCAGCCGGCACGCGTCGGCGAACTCGCGCGGGCTGACGCCGACGAGTCGCTTGAAGCGCCGCTGCACGTGATAGGGACTGCCGCCCACACGCCGCGCCAGCACCGCCAGCGACGGACGACCGTCTACGGTCGCGAGATACCGGCAGGCCAGCCGGATCCTGTCGATCCAGGGGTCGGGCTTCGCCGGTTCGTGCGGGCGGCATCGCTTGCAGGGCCGATAGCCGGCGCGCTCCGCATCGCCGGGCGTGCCAAAGAACTCGACCCGCGACCGCGCCGGCCGCCGGCTGGCGCAGGATGGCCGGCAATAGATACCCGTGGACCGGACGGCGTACACGAACGTCCCATCGGCACGGCCATCCCGCCCGAGGACCGCCTGCCACCGGTGGGCGCCCGCCGGCGTCGAGCGCTCGGGACGTGCTGCTCTCGTTGTCACAGCAAGACTATGCCTCACTGGCCGGCACGCTGACTATCCGTTCCTTGCGCGCAAAGTCGGTCGAGTACTGTCGATGTCGCGGCAGCTGGCAGCGATCAGCGGTCAGCTCTCAGCAATCAGCTGGCGGCGATCAGTGATCAGCGGTCAGCCCTGCCGCGGCGGAAGCCGATTGAACGTCCTCTGCCAGCGGTCAAATGCCCGCAGTCACAGGTGAGCGATTAGCGATCAGGCTGAGAGCTGAACCTGATAGCTGCCAGCTGATCGCTGAGCGCTGAGCGCTATCCATCACGAACGCGGTGACGGATCCGGCGCGGTCAACCCGTACAGCATCTGATCGACGATGACGCCGTCCTTGATGGCGCTGCGGCGCAGGCGCGTCTCGAGCTGGTAGCCCGCCTTTTCGAGCACCCGGCACGAGGCCGGGTTGTAGGCGAATGGCAGCGCGAACAGCCGCGTCAGGCCGTGATGCTCGATGGCGTACCGGCTGATCGCGATGACGGCCTCGGTGGCGAGGCCACGGCCCCAGAACGGCTCGCCCAGCCAGTAGCCCACTTCGGCGGAGACGCGCTCGACGTCGGTGAGCGGCACGAAGCCGATGCCGCCGACGGCTTCCCCGTTGACCGCGATGGCGAAGAAGGTCTCCGGATTCATCCGGCGCGCGGCCCGGATGAATCGCTGACCGTCCTGTCTCGTATACGGATGCGGAAAACGGTCGCGCAGATTGATCCAGATGTTCCGATTGTTGGCGTGGGCGACGAGGCTGGACAGGTCGCCGGCGGACCAGGATCGAAGCTCGCCGGACGGGATTGAAAGGCGCAACTACAGACCCGACTAGACTCGCAGCCCGAACAGCGGACGCAGGCGCGTGCCGACGATATTGCCGGCGAAAGCGGCCGCGAACCAGAGCCAGCCATGCAGGCTGGAAGAGGCAATCCCGCTGAAATACGCGCCGATGTTGCAGCCGTACGCGATTCGCGCACCGTAGCCGAGCATCAAGCCGCCGACAACAGCGGCGGCGAGCGACCTGGCTGGTATGCGCCAGACGGGCGCGACGCGCCCGGCCGCGGCGGCCGCAACGAGCGCGCCCAGGATGATGCCGAAGTTCATCACGGAGGTGACGTCGTTGAACACGCTGGCGCGCAGCTCCGCCGCTCGCGCGGCGGACTGCCAGTACGGCCACGCCGCCACATCAACGCCGAGCCCGGCCGCAGTCTTCGAGCCCCACAAGGCGAACGCCGACGTGACTCCCCAGGGCCGCCCCGCCAGCAGCAGCGTCGCAATGTTGACGACGGCGAGGCCGACCGCGCCGGCCGCCAGCGGCCACGGGCCTCTCAACACGGCGCGCAGTCCTCCGCGTTGCGCGTTGGAGCGCTCGAGCGCACCATGCCTGCGACGTTCGACGATGATCGTCACAGCGCTGATGGCGCCGAAGACGATGAGGCTCGCGGCGAGCGCGGCAGGCGCCCCGAGCTCTGAAAGGAGGGAGATCGGTCCGAGCGAGGGAGCGCGCTCCCACAGAGGCATGTGCCAGACACCTGCCACCGAACCCGCGATGAAGGCCGCGAGCGTCACGAGCATGCGGACGCTGCCGCCGCCCGCTGTGTACAGCGTCCCCGAGGCGCACCCTCCGCCAAGCTGCATGCTGACGCCGAAGAGAAACGCCCCGAACACGACGCCGAGCCCGATGGGGGACACCGATCCCCGAACCGTCTGGCCGAGGACCTCGCCACTTGCGAGGAGCGGGACGAAGACGACAGAAGCGAGGGCCAGCATCAGCATCTGAGCCCGGAGGCCGGCGCCCCGGCCGTTGGCGATGAACACCCGCCACGCCGACGTAAATCCGAACGCGGCGTGGTAGAGCACGAGGCCGGCCCCCACGCCGACGAGGAACAACGCGCTCAGCCGTCCCGTGAACGAGGTCGACAGAAAAGCCGTGCCCACGGCGATGAGCGCGACCGCTGCGACGAGCGGGCGCACGTTGAGCGACGGCCGGGGAACCAGCATCGGCGCCGGTTGAGTGAGAATGGCGGTCGTCATGGCGGGCTGTTCCTACTTTCGCGCCGAGAGCAGTTTTTCCATCTCGTCCAGCACGCGGCCCATCCGCCGCATGGTCAGATCGAGCGGCTCGTCGGCGGTCATGTCCACGCCGGCTTCCTTGAGCAGGTCGATCGGGTACTTCGAGCCGCCGGCGGCGAGAAACGCCAGATAGCGCTTCCTGGCGTCGGCATCTCCGGTCCTGACCTTTTCGGCCAGCGCCGAGGACGCGGTGAACGACGTCGCGTACTGGAACACGTAGAAGTCCCGGTAGAAGTGATGGATGTAGCTCCACTCGTGCGCCACGTAGTCGTCAACCACCGTCACGCCGAGGTCGTGGCCGTAGTAGCGCTTCGTGATGTCCAGATAGAGCTTCGCCAGCGCGTCGCCCGTGATCGGCTGCCCCTTCCACGCCATCTCGTGCACGGCGAGCTCGAACTCGGCGAACTGCGTCTGGCGGAACACCGTGGCCTTGACGTTCTCCAGATAGTTCCCGAGCAGCGACAACCTCGTGTCGTCGTCCTTGATGGTGGCGAGCATGTGGTCGATGAGCAGCGACTCGTTGAACGTGGAAGCGACTTCGGCCACGAATGTCGGATAGCCGGCGAGCGGGTACGGCTGCGTCCGGTTCGAAAAGTAGCTGTGCATCGTGTGGCCGAGCTCGTGCGCGAGCGTGCTGACGTCCGAGTACTGCCCGTTGTAATTGATGAGCATGTAGGGGTGCACGTCGTAGGCGCCCCCGTTGGAGTAGGCGCCGGCACGTTTGCCGTCGTTGGGAAACAGATCGATCCACCGCTCGTCGAACGCACGCTGGATCACGGCCTGGTATTGACTGCCGAGCGGCGCGACCGCCGCCAGGACGTGCTTCTGGGCCTCTTCGGGCGTGTAGCGCAGGCTGACCGACGCCACGAGCGGCGCGTACAGGTCGTAGTAGTGCAGCTCCTCCAGGTCCGTCATGCGCCGCCGCAGCTTCAGGTACCTGTGGAACGACGGAAGATGCCGGTTCACGCCCGCGATGAGCCGCGTGTACACGGAAGTGGGAATATTCGGGCCATCCAGAGTCGCGTCCAGGGCCGCCGGGTATTTCCTGGACTTCGCGAGGAACTGCACCTTCTGCACTTCGGCATTCATGGTTGTACCGAACGTGCGGCCGAAGGCGCCCAGCGACTTGAAGTACGCGGACATGACCCGCTCGCGGTCGGCCCGGTGCGGGAGCGCACGAAGGTCGTTGTACGCTGCCTGATCAAGCTTCACAGAGCGGCCGTCGGACAGAGTGACGGCCGGAGCGGGGAAGTCGGCGTTCGACAGGATGTTGAAGATGGCCGATGGAGCGCCCGTGAGTGGACCGGCGCTTGCCAGCAGCTTCTCTTCCGCATCGGACAGCGTGTGCGCGCCGCGGCGCCGGATATCGTCGAGGTAGAAGCGATACACGCGCAGGCGGGGCTCGGAGGCGATGAACCCGCTGAGTGCCGCCGAAGGGGCCCGGAGAATCTCCGGCTCGATGAACGCCGTCTCGGCCGCAAAATCCGCGGCGAGCTGCACCATCTCCTGGCGCATGCCCTGATGGCGTCCGTCGCGCGTGTCCTGGTCGGCCAGCATGCTCGCATAGACGAAGAGGCGGGAGAGGTCCTTGTCGAGAGCGGACATCTTCTCCAGGGCGTCGACCAGGACGCGTGCCGACGAGGACAGTCGGCCTTGGTACTGGCGGAGCTGCGGCAGGTTGGCCGTGAGCGTGTCCTTGGCCGCCCGCCAGGCTGCCTCGCTCGGATAGATGTGCGTCAGGTCCCACTTGTACCGATCCGGGATCCTGGCGCGATCGCGCTCCTGGGCGACGATCGAGATCGCCAGCATGAACGCGACGCCCGCGATCGTCGCGCGCGCCCCGAGATTGCTCCCTCTTCTCATGGCTCCATTCTAGAACGCGTCCGAACCGGTCAGGCCAGCGCCCTCCAGGCTCCCGTCGCCGCGGCCTTCTCGTGGGCCCGCCATGGCGAGCCCAGCGTCCTGCCGAACTCCCCGATCTGTTTGGCGATATCTGCCTGCGGCCGCGCGAGGATCGACGAGGCCTCGGCCGCAAGAGACTTGTCGACCACGACGATCGAGCGGATGCCGACCGCTTGCAGCGCACCTTCCAGCACCGTTTGAAACAGCCGTCCCTCGTGGGCGTGGGCCCGGATATGCGACCCGCCCACCGCGGAGGGGTCGATCAGGCTGCCGACGACCAGACATGCGCGAGGGGAGTCGGCCTGCCGGTCGTAGCTGGCCGCAAGCGCCGCCACAGACTGATGCGCCGCGCGCTCGATGATCCGCGTCAGGCGCGCGATCTCGCTCGCATCAGTCTGCGCGATGCCCATGCCGGCGTGATAGGGCTGCCGAGTAGCCTCGATGTCGGGGTCGCTCAGCAGGACGAGGTGCCTGGCCACGGCCGACGGAGCCTCCACCGGTCCGCGGAGCACGACGGCAATCGCGTGCCCGGACCTGACGCGGAAGCCGAAGGCGATTTGGGACGCCACGGCGCGTCAGCCCGCCGCCGAGACCCTCGCCGGAGTCCTGGCGGCCAGCAGCGATGCCAGCGCAATAAGCGCGAATGCCGCGGCCGAGAAGAACGCGTACCGATAGTCGCCGAATGAATCGAAGACCCGAC
>CAZCEL010000215.1:0-2240 GCA_964497175.1 uncultured Bifidobacteriaceae bacterium | reverse complement strand
GCCGCGGCCGAGAAGAACGCGTACCGATAGTCGCCGAATGAATCGAAGACCCGACCGGCGATCGCGGGGCCGAGAATGCCCGCCGCGCCCCAGGCCGTGAAGAGTACGCCGTAGTTCAGCCCGAGATTCCGGGTGCCGTAGAAGTCCGCCGTGGTCGAGGCAAACACGGACAGCTGCGTGCCGTAGCACCAGTACACGATGAACACGAGCGCGTAAAACGGCACGGCCTGCTGCCGCCACAGAAAGAGCGCGGGCATCACGATGGCCGACAACAGCACCATGACCTTGAGCGTGCTCAGGCGTCCTATCCGGTCCGACAGCCAGCCCGAGAGAATGCGGCCGGAGGCGTTCCCCGTCGACGTCACGACGAGCGAGATCGTTGCCACCGTCGCACCGAGCCCGGCAGCCCGCGCGAAGGGCACGAGCTGGCTGATCGTCATCTGGCCCGCCGTGGTGCCGAGACAGTAGGCCACCCACAGAAAGTAGAACGTCGGCGTCGCCAGCATCTCGCGTGTCGTGAAGTCCGACCGGGCGGCCACAGCCGCGGTCGGCGGCGTCCAGTTCGGCGGCCGGTACCCGGGCGGCGGATTCTTCAGCAGCGCCGTTCCAACCATCGTCATGACGAGAAAGATGCCCGCGAGGATCTGAAAGGTCGTGCTCCACCCGAAGCTCGGAACGAGGTACGCGTTGGCCAGAGTCCCGAAGACAGCCGAGCCGCCGCCGTATCCACCCACCATCAGGCCGACGACGAGCCCGCGCTTGTCCGGGAACCATTTCGACGCGACGGGCACCGGCGTCGAATAGCCGAAGCCATTGCCGATGCCGACGATGACGCCAAAGAAGATGTAGAGGGTGAGGAGCGACGTCGTGAAGCTGGCCAGAAAGAATCCGGCCGTCACCAGCACGCTGCCGAGAAGCGCGCACGTGCGTGGCCCCCTCAAGTCCTGGATCCGGCCCGCGAGGATGAACGTCAGCGCGAAGCAGACGATCGCAATCGTGTACACCCACGAGGTGTCTGCCCGGCTCCACCCGAATTCCTGTTCGAGCGGGGGAACGAACACGCTCCAGGCGTACAGGGACCCCAGCGCGAGGTTCATCAGTACCCCACCCAGGACGGGCAGCCAGCGGTTCGTCGTCATAGGGGCGGATTATATGCGTAATGCCGCGAGCGCAGGCGGCGTATCGCGGTGCGCCCGGACGCGGCAGACCGACGCGAATTCAGGGGAGCGATTCACGTCCGACCGCCGCCCCGATCTCGGAGCGATACGCGGTGAGCTTCTCTCGCAGGTCCGGCCGGGACGTGGCAAGAATCTCCACGGCCAGCAGGCCGGCGTTGGCCGCGCCGGATGCGCCGATGGCCACCGTGGCGACGGGAATGCCTTTCGGCATCTGGACGATCGACAACAGCGAGTCGAGACCGTTCAGCGCCGCGCTCTGCACGGGGACGCCGATCACCGGCAGCACCGTATACGCGGCCACGACGCCCGGCAGGTGGGCCGCGCCGCCCGCACCGGCGATCACCACCTCGATGCCGCGATCGGCGGCGGATCGCGCGTACTCGGCCGTCTCATCAGGTGTTCGATGGGCGGAGAGCACGCGGCACTCATGAGGCACGTCGAACCGCGCGAGCATCTCGTGGGCCTGGCGCATGGTGTCCCAATCCGACCGGCTGCCCATGATCACACCGACAAGCGGACGAAGCTCAGACATGACGGGTATTTCATCATAGAATCGCCGGATGAAGCTGCTGCGACCAATCCTGGCTCTCGCAGGCGCGCTGCTGGCGACATCCGTCCAGGCGCAGACCCCGACGCCGCTCACCGTCCCCTACCATCAGTTCAGGCTGCCGAACGGGCTGACCGTGATCCTGCACGAGGACCACAGCGTACCGGTCGTGTCGGTCAACGTGCTCTACAACGTGGGATCCGCCCGTGAGCGGGTCGGACGCACGGGGTTCGCACACCTCTTCGAGCACCTGATGTTCATGGGATCGGGGCACGTCAAGCCAGGCGAGTTCGACTCGTGGCTCGAAGGCGCCGGCGGCACCAACAACGGATCCACGTCGAACGACCGCACGAACTACTGGATCACCGTGCCGTCGAACGCCCTCGAGCTCGCCCTGTTCCTCGAATCCGATCGCATGGGGTATCTGCTCGACACGATGACGCCGGCCACCGTCGATGCCCAGCGCGACGTGGTCAAGAACGAGCGGCGCCAGAGCGTCGAGAACCGCCCGTACG
>CAZCEL010000214.1:0-7999 GCA_964497175.1 uncultured Bifidobacteriaceae bacterium | reverse complement strand
GCGGTGGAGCGCGATTGGGGCACCGCGGCGGCCGTAACCGCCACGGTACTGGGTGGGGCCCACATCGTGCGAGTGCACGCGGTGGCCGAAATGGTTCAGGTGGCGCGGGTGGCTGAGCAGATCCGGCGGCACGCGGGCAGCGGGACCGACGCGAAGGGCGGGGGGTAGAACGCGACGTGAACGAGCTGAGCGGAGCGACCTGGCGGCCACCGGTAGGCTGGACGGACATCCTCGACATCCTCGTGGTGTCGATTCTCATCTACGAAGTCCTGAAGCTCATTCGAGGCACCCGGGCGGTCCAGATGGCGCTCGGGGGCGCGATGTTCGTGGCCCTCTTCTACGGCTCCCGTCGGTGGCAGCTCGAGACGGTCAACTGGCTGATCCGCAACATGGTGGGCTACATCGTGATCGCCGTAATCGTCCTGTTCCAGACCGACATTCGACGCGCCCTGGCTCATCTGGGGAGAGCGCCGTTCTTCCGCTATTTCGCCAAGGCTGAATCGGCCGAAGAGTCGGTCGAGGAGATCGTGGTCGCAGCCGGGCTGATGTCCTCCCAGCGCATCGGCGCGATCATCGCCATCGAGCGGCAGATCGGACTCCGCAACTACATCGAGGGCGGCATCCCGCTCGACGCCACGCTGACCTACGACCTGCTGATGAGCATCTTTCAGCCCTCGTCGCCGCTCCACGACGGCGCAGTCATCGTGCACGAGGATCGCGTTGCCGCCGCCGCCTGCTTCCTGCCGCTGACCGTCAATCCCAAGCTCGGCAAGGAGCTCGGGTCGCGGCACCGGGCCGCCATCGGCCTCACTGAGGAGAACGATGCAGTCGCGGTGGTGATCTCCGAAGAAACCGGCAACATCTCCGTCGTCGTTGACGGCCAGATCGAGCGTGGGCTCACCTCCGACCTCCTGCGTGCGCGACTGCGGTCGCTCATCCTGCAGCGAAGGACCCCCTCACCCGATCGACAGGTGCAGTACTCATGACGAGGTTCCGGCCCTTCAGGCACTTGGGTCTGAAGGTGCTGTCGGTTGGCCTGGCCGTCATTCTGTGGCTGATCGCTCCCGTCGAGCGGCGGCTGACCGGGATGTCCGTTCACCTGCGCAACCTGGGCCCTGACCTCACCGCCCGGGCCATGCCGAGCACGGTCGCGGTGCTGCTCGAGGGAAGTCGGCAGTCGCTCGTGGGGCTCAACCCCGGCGATGTGGATGTCTTCGTTGACCTGGCTGGCCTCGATGCCGGCGACTACCTGCTCGGTGTCAGCACCAGCCGATCCGAGAGGGGCGGCGTCCTCCGGACCGATCCTGTCGTCGTTCAGGTGCAGATCATCAGTGCTCAACCCTGAGCGTCTGTTCGGCACCGATGGCGTTCGGGGCACGGCCGGGCGCTATCCGCTCGACCCGGCCACCGTGCGCCGCCTTGGCGCGGCATTGGTCCGCGTGTTTCCGCACCGCGGCTCGCCGGTCCGCCTCGTGATCGGTCGGGACACACGCGAGTCCGGCGCGTGGATCGAGGCGGAGCTCGCGCACGGCGCCGCCTTGGAAGGTGCGATGGTCGTGAGCGCGGGGGTCGTGCCGACCCCGGCAATCGCGTATCTGGCACGACTCTCCGGCCACGACGCCGGCGTGATGATCTCGGCGTCGCACAATCCGTTCGAGGACAACGGCATCAAGGTGTTCTCCGGCCGCGGAGAAAAATTCACCGAGCTGCAGGAACGGCAGGTCGAGGCTCTGGTGGCGAACACCGGGTGGCAGGCCGCGGACGGCCCCGCCGGCGAGGTGCCTCGCGGCGACCAGATGGGCGCCTATCTCGATCATCTCAAGGCCGTCGCGCCGGAAGTGTCGGCGCTCAAGGGCCTGAAGCTCGTGATCGACTGTGCGAACGGAGCGACCACCTCTGTGGCTCCCGCGCTCTTCCGGGAACTGGGCTTCGAGGTGGTGGCCATCGGGCACGAGCCGGATGGCCGGAACATCAACCTCGGCTGCGGGTCGACGCATCCCGAGCAGCTGGCCGGCAAGGTCCTCAGCGTTGGCGCACACGCCGGAGTGGCGTTTGACGGCGACGGCGACCGGGCCATTCTTGTCGACCACGGAGGGCGCATCGTCAACGGCGACGCCGTGCTGCTCATGTGCGCGCGTCAGCTGCTGCGTGAAGGACGGCTGAGGAACAACTCGCTGGTCGCGACCGTGATGAGCAACATCGGGCTCGAGATGGCGCTCCGGGATCTCGGCATCGGACTCGTGCGCTGTCCGGTCGGCGATAAATACGTGATGGAGGAGATGCTCGCACGCGGCCTGTCGCTCGGCGGCGAGCAGTCGGGCCACATCATCTTTGCCGATTACCTTTTTACGGGCGACGGCCTGTGCACGGCGCTGAACGTGCTCCGCACGATGGCGCTGACCGGCCGCTCGCTCCGGGAGCTGGCCTCGGACCTTGTAGACTACCCGCAGGTGCTCCTGAACGTGCGCGTCCGCGAGAAGGTCGACCTGGCGAGTCTGCCCGCAGTGGCGGAGGTGATGGCCGATGTCGAGCGCCGGCTGGCGGGCCAGGGACGACTCCTGGTTCGCTACTCGGGGACCGAGCCGCTCGTTCGCGTCATGCTCGAGGGCAGAAACGAGTCAGAGATTCGCCAGTGGGCGAGCGAGATTGCCGGGGCCGTGAGGGAGCGCCTGTCATGATGAGGCGCGCGGACGGCAGGCGGGCTGGCGCGCCCACGCTGCACGCACCTGCAAGCGACTCCGACTCCTGTCGAAAGCGAGGACCCATGTACGCCTTCGCTCGGTTCGGCCTCGTCACTACCGTCACTCTCGCAGCGCTGGCCGCTACTGCGCTGCACGGTCCAGCGATGCAGGCGGCCGAGCGCCCGCCCGTCGCGGGTCCCAACGCAGGCGTGTCGGCCGGCCATCCACTGACAACCGCGGCGGCCTTCGAAGCTCTGACCCAGGGAGGCAATGCCTTCGACGCGGGGGTTGCCGCCCTTCTGGTTGGAGGCGTGGTCGAGCAGGACCTGTACGGCCTCGGCGGCGAGGCGCTGGTGCTCGTGTACCCCCGCGACGCCGGCAAGGTCACGTCGATTGTCGGCCAGGGGTGGGCACCGAAGGGCGCCACCATCGACTGGTACACCGCTCGGGGCAAGACGCTCGACGGGGCAGGTCTCGATCCCGCTGTGGTGCCCGGCGCCCTGCACGCCGCGCTCACCGTCCTCGAAAAATGGGGCACGATGACCTTCGAGCGTGCGTCGTCGCGCGCGATCGAGTATGCCCGCGAGGGTTTCCCGCTGCGCCCCCGAACCGCCGAGGCCATCCGCGGCAACCTCACGTTCCTCCAGCGCTGGCCCGACAACCAGCGCTATTGGCTCAAGCCGGACGGATCGTTCTACAAGGCCGGTGAGACGATCAAGCTGCCGACCCTGGCGCGCACGCTGACGCTCATGGTCGAGGCCGAGCGCGCCGCCGCCAGGGGCGGACGAAGCGCCGGCATCACCGCGGCGCGCGATCGCTTCTACAAGGGCGACATCGCACACGACATGGTGGCGTTTCTCAAGCAGGATCAGGCGCCATTCGAGCTCGACGACTTCAGCGAGTTCTTCGCGAGGGTTGAAGAACCGGCAACGACCAGCTACCGCGGATACCAGGTCTACAAGCACGGGTTCGGGAGCCAGGGGCCCGTTCTGCTGCAGGCCCTGAACATCCTGGAGCAGTTCGATCTGAAGTCGATGAAGCGCAACAGCGCCGACTACATCCACACGGTGATCGAAGCCCTGAAGCTGGCGTACGCGGATCGAGATACTTACTATGGCGATCCCGAGTTCGTGCAGACGCCGGCCGAGGGCTTGCTGTCGAAAGAGTACGCCCGGGGGCGGGCCCGGCTGATCAGTCCAAGGCGCGCGTCCCGATCGTTTCTGGCGGGCAACCCGCTGCCCTTCGACTCCACGGTCCGGGAGTGGAAATACTGGGTGGCGAACATTGCCAATGGGGCCAAGCCTGGTCAGGCGGGGCCGAACGCCGAACCGATCCGCGGCACGATCAAGGACACGACCCACATTGCCGTGATCGACCGCGCCGGCAATATCTTCGACAGCACGCCGAGCGGCGGCTGGATCGGCGGCGCCGTTATTCTCGGCGGGACCGGCATCGGCATGAGCGTACGGGGCGAGCAGTTCTGGCTCGACAGAACGCGAGCGGCCCAGCTCAGGCCGCGCGCAAGGCCCCGCTATACGCTGACGCCAAGCCTTGTCCTCAGAAACGGCCAGCCGTTCATGGCGCTCGGGACGCCGGGCGGCGACAACCAGGATCAGACCATCCTCCAAGCCTTCCTGAACACCGTCGAGTTCTGGCCGGAGTGGTACCCCAATCTGCACCAGGCGTTCGAGTGGCCGCGCGTGCAGACGCTGCACTTTTTCGGGTCGTTCTGGCCGCACTCTCCAGGGTTCAACAAGCTCAATGTGGAGTCGACCATCCCGGACGCTGTCTTCAAGGATCTGCTGTCGCGCGGGCATGACGTGAACAAGATCCGGCCGTTCAGCATCGCCGGCTGTGCGACCGCGGTGCTGATCGATCCGGCGAGCGGCAATCGCATCGCCGGAGCCGATCCGCGCCGCGACTGTTACGCGATGGCGTACTGAGCGATGATTAGGCTGTCGGTCAACGTCAACAAGGTCGCGACGCTGCGCAATTCGCGTGGTGGCCGTGTGCCGGGCGTGATCGAGGCCGTCGAGGCCAGTCTCCGCGCCGGAGCAGCGGGCATCACCGTCCACCCGCGCGCCGATCGCCGGCACATCACCCCCGACGACGTGTTCGACATTGCCCGGGCGCTCGAAGGACGGCCTCCCTCGGTCGAGTTCAATATCGAAGGCGACCCCCGTCCGGACTGGCTGGATCTCGTCAGCGCTGTCGACCCCGACCAGTGCACGCTCGTGCCGGTTGTGGCTGGCGAAATCACGAGTCAGGCCGGATGGACGAGGGGGGCGCTCACGGCTGGCCTCGCCGGCACGATTACCGATCTGAAGCGGCACGGTATCAGAGTCAGCCTGTTCGTCGAGCCGACAGACGACGCGATCCGCCTCGCGCGGGATCTCGGTGCGGACCGCGTGGAGCTGTACACAGAGCCGTTTGCCAGGGCATTCGAGCGGGGGCCCGAAGCGGCCCGGCGATCGTTCGACCAGTACGGGGAGGCCGCCAGGCTGGCCGGAGCGCTCGGGCTGGGGGTCAATGCGGGCCATGACCTCGACCTCCACAACCTCACGCTGTTCAGGCGCCTGCCCGGCCTCGCGGAGGTCTCGATCGGCCATGCGCTCATGTCGCGGGCCCTCTTCGTCGGCCTGGAGACCGTCGTGCGCGAGTACGTCGCCGTGCTGGCCGGCTGAAGCACCACCCGCGGCCGGGCAGTCCTTGGTGGTGTAGCAGAGAGTCCTTCGTCCTTTGACCTTGGTCCTTGGTCCGTCCCTGGTCCTTGGTCCGTGGTCCTCGGCGGGCAAGGGGCCGTTCCGATCCGGTATGATCGAGGCCCCCCATGAAGTCGGATGCCATCGCGTTTGGCGTCGCAGGAATCGTGTTCGGCCTCATTGCCGGCTGGATTATCGGCAGCCAGCAGGCTTCGTCGCGCGCGCCCGGCTCGCCGGCTCCGTCGGCGACTGCGCCGGCAGCCCGCGAATCGGCGCCCGCGGCCCTGGTGAACGAAGCGGAGGTCACGGCCTTCAAGTCCGTTGCCGAACGGGAACCATCCAATCCGGGCCCGCGCGTGCAGCTCGGCAATCTGTACTTCGATGCGGAGCGGTTCGACGAAGCCATCAAGTGGTACAACGAGGCGCTCACGCTTCAGCCAAACGACGTCAACGCGAGCACCGATCTCGGCGTCAGCTACTACTACACGAACCAGCCCGACAGGGCGCTCGAGCAATTCTCGCGATCGCTCAGGATCGATCCGAAGCACGTCAAGACCCTCCTCAACGTCGGCGTCGTGAGAGCGTTCGGCAAGCAGGACCTCGAGGGGGCCCAGCAGGCGTGGCAGCAGGTGATCGAGCTGGCCCCGGATAGCGCGGAAGCACAGTCGGCCAGGCGCGCGCTCGACAGCCTGCGCTCGGCCCATCCGAACAGTGGATCGCCCAAGCCGGGGGCATGATGTATCGCTTCGCGTTCTACTTCATCCTGCTCGTGCTGTTTGCCAGGGCGTTGTTCAAGTTCTGGAGCGGCATCAGGCAGGGCATGACGGGAGGCGGGTCCACGACGGCCGTACCCCAGCGCGGCGTCGCGATGGTTCGAGATCCCGTGTGCGGTACGTTCGTCGTGCCCGATCGCGCGCTGACGATTACCACTGGCCGCGAGCAGGTGCACTTCTGCTCGGCGGCCTGTCGCGACAAGTACCGCGCCAAGACGGCATGACACCCGAGTCCTCGCTGCGCGCCGACATCGTCGAGGTCGGCCGCCGGCTGTACGCGCGCGGCTACACGGCGTCGAACGACGGCAACATCAGCGTCCGGCTTGGAGCGAACCGGCTCCTGATGACGCCGAAAGGCGTCTGCAAGGGCTTCATGACGCCCGACCTGATGTGCATCACCGATCTCGACGGCCGCAAGCTGCAAGGGGAGCGCGACCCCTCCTCCGAGATGCTGATGCACCTGGAGGTGTATCGGCAGCGGGACGATGTGCAGGCGGTCGTGCATG
Organism: uncultured Bifidobacteriaceae bacterium; assembly: GCA_964497175.1. Classification (GTDB taxonomy): domain Bacteria; phylum Acidobacteriota; class Vicinamibacteria; order Vicinamibacterales; family CAVVIG01; genus CAZCEL01. Next base: position 1,337 of record CAZCEL010000214.1, on the reverse strand, counting down.
CGCATCCGCCCATCGCGACCGGGTTCGCGGTCGCCGGCATTCCCCTCACCCGGGCCGTGCTGGCCGAGGTGCTGACCACGCTTGGCAGCATTCCGATCGCGGAATACGCGACGCCGTCGACCCGCGAGCTGCCTGATGCGGTCGCCAAGTACATCAAGGCGCACGACGGCATGCTGCTGGCGAACCACGGCGCCCTCACGGTCGGTGCCGACCTGTTTTCCGCGTACTTCAAGATGGAGACGATCGAGCACTTCGCGAAGATCAGCCTCGTGGCCCGCCTGCTGGGACGGGAGAACCTGATCGCGCGCGAAGAGGTACTGCGTCTCCAGGAGCTGCGCGGCTCGTACGGCATCAAGGCGCCGGCGCCCCTCTGCGCGGAGCCGGGGGAGGCGGCGTCTGTTCAACCCGGGGCCGCACCGGCAACGAGAGGATCCGCAATCGGAGGCGTCGTGGACCAAGCGACGTGTCAGGTCGTCGAGGCCCCCTCCGGAGGGGGCCTGAGGCTCGTGCCCGGAGCCTCGAAAGGATCACAGGACCCGTCCGGCGTTCGCGATGACGAGGCGGAAATTCGGTTAACATACGCTGAACTTTCGGCCCTGATCGAAGAAGCGATTCGAAGTCTCAAGTAGACAGCACTGGAGAGTGGCATGGGCGAGGCGCTTGGACTGGTGGAAACGAAGGGGCTGGTCGCCATGATCGAAGCGGCCGACGCCATGGTCAAGGCGGCGAAGGTCACCCTCGTGGGCTGGGAAAAAATTGGTGCCGGCTACGTGACGGCGATCGTTCGTGGCGACGTCGCCGCCGTCAAGGCGGCCACCGACGCAGGGGCGGCCGCCGCGCGCCGGGTCGGTGAACTGGTGTCGGTCCACGTGATTCCCAGACCGCACGCCAACCTCGAAGACACGCTGCCGATCGGCAAGGCTTCGGCAGTGAAGGCCTGAGGCCGTTCGGTCCCGCGAAGGCGGGTGCTGAGTGCTCCTGGCCCGAATCGTCGGAACCGTCGTCGCCACGCGGAAGGATCCGCGTCTGGTGAGCAACAAGCTCCTGGTGGCGCGCTCCATGGACCCCCATGGAAAGGCCGACGGCGGCTATCTGGTCGCTGTCGATACCGTTGACGCCGGCGTCGGTGAGACCGTCCTCATTGTCAGCGGGAGCTCGGCGCGGATGGCAGTCGGGATGAAAGACTGTCCGGTCGACGCCGCCATCGTCGGCATCGTCGATACCGTGGAAGTCGCGGAGGCATGAGGCCACGCGCATCATGCAGCTGGCTCGCGTCATCGGAAATGTGGTCGTGACCCGGAAGGACCCGAGCCTTGTCGGGCTCAAGCTGCTCGTCC
>CAZCEL010000213.1:4916-8013 GCA_964497175.1 uncultured Bifidobacteriaceae bacterium | reverse complement strand
GTGCAGCTCGTCGATGAACAGGATCACCTGCCCCTGGGCGTCCGCGATCTCCTTGAGCACGGCCTTCAGGCGCTCCTCGAATTCGCCGCGATACTTGGCGCCGGCAACGAGCGCCCCCATATCGAGGGCGACGATGCGCTTGGTCTTCAGGCCTTCCGGCACATCGCCGCGCACGATTCGGCCAGCCAGCCCTTCGACGATGGCGGTCTTGCCGACACCGGGTTCTCCGATGAGCACCGGGTTGTTCTTCGTGCGCCGGGACAGCACCTGGATAACCCGCCGAATCTCTTCGTCGCGCCCGATGACCGGGTCGAGCTTGCCTTTGCGGGCCAGCTCGGTCAGGTCTCGACCGTACCGCTCGAGCGCCTGATACGTGCCTTCAGGATTCTGGCTCGTGACCCGCTGCGATCCACGAACCCCGGTCAGCGCGGCAAAGATCTTGTCGCGCGTCAGACCCCGCTCGCCGAGCAGCTTTGCGGCGGGCGAGCGCCCGGTCTCCGACGCGATGCCGATCAGGAGGTGCTCGGTGCTGACGTAGTCGTCCTTGAGGCGATCGGCCTCCGCCTGGGCCCTCTCACCGACGCTTCTCAGACGGGGGGAGAGGCCGGGCTGGGCGCCGCCGTACGCCCGTGGGATGGCCTCCAGCAGCTCGCGGGCGCCTCGGGCAACCTGTGCGGGGTCGGCCGACACCTTGCGCAGCACTTCGGGAACAATCCCCTCGGGCTGCTCCACGAGCGCCACCAGGAGATGCTCGGGCTCGATCTGCGCATGGTTCATGTCCTGCGCGACCTGCTGAGCGCCGAGGACGGCTTCCTGTGCCTTCTGCGTGTACTTGTTGAGATTCATGGGTTCATCCTTGCCAGCGAGCGAATCCGGCGCTGGGCCACCGGGCGGTCAGAGCGTTGAGTGTTTCGATCCTTTCTCGAGGTGTCGCAGGGCCTCGAAGTGCGCGCGCTGCTCGGCGGTCAGCTGGCGCGGGAGCTGCACCTCGACGGTGGCGTACAGATCCCCGCTCTGTTCCGGATGATTCACGACCGGCAGTCCGTGCCCCTTGAGACGAAAGATCTGGCCGTTCTGTGTTGCGGCCGGGATCTTCAGCCGCAGCGATGCGCCGCCGAGCGTTCGCACGTCGGCCTCGCCGCCCAGCACCGCGGTCGTAAGGGCCACGGGCACCTTCGTATACAGGTCCTGGCCCTTTCGTTCGTAGTGCGGATGCCGCGCAACCCGCAGGCGCAGATACAGGTCGCCCGACCGAGCACCGCCCGTACCGTGTTCGCCCTCGCCCGCCACCCGCACACGCGATCCATCGGCCACTCCGGCCGGGATGCGCACGTCGACGGTCCGGGCCTGTCCGTCGTGCTTGATCGAGAGCCGTCGCGTCGCACCGCGCAGCGCGTCCTCGAGGCCGAGCTCGATCTCCTGCTCCACATCGCGACCTGCCCGGCCACCGCGAGCGCGCCCACGGCCCCGGCGGCCCGGCTCCTCGACGGGTGCGCCCGACGAGGCGCCGAAGAAGGTGTGGAAGAAGTCCGAGAAGGGATCGCTCTCCCCGAACATGTCCTGCATCTCTTCGGCGGTCATGGTGCGGAAGCCGCCCCCGGGCGCGCCGCCGAACCGGACGTTCCAGGCGCCACCGGCGGGACCGCCCGGCCCCGCGCCCGCCTGCTCGTACATGCGCCAGTTCGCGCCGAGCTCGTCGTACTTCTTCCGCTTGGCCGGATCTCCCAGGACCTCGTACGCCTCGTTGATCTCCTTGAAGCGGCTTTCGGCCGACTTGTCGCCCGGATTGACGTCCGGGTGGTACTTGCGCGCCAGCTTCCTGAACGCCTGCTTGACCTCCTTCTCGGTCGAGGTCTTCGCGACTCCCAGCGTGGCGTAGTAGTCCTTGAAATCCATGGCGCGTCACTCGAATCCCAGGAGTCGAAGCAGATGATCCAGCTCGTGCGTCAGGCGGCGGGATTCGCGCGCCGACAACGACTCGTCGCGCATCATCGGCCTGATGCGCTGCACGACCTCGGCAATCGACAGCAGCCGTTGCACACCAGCCAGATTGATCCCGGCACCGTCGACGAGCCGCTTGATGATCTTCAGCCGTTCCAGTTCCTCGCGCGAGTACAGGCGCATGCTGCCGATCGTGCGGCTGGGCTGCACGAGCCCCAGCCGCTCATACTTGCGGAGCGTCTGGGGGTGCATGCCGAGCATCCGCGCGGCCACGCTGATGAAATAGAGCTCCTGATCGATCCTCATGAGCGACCGCACCTATAACTTGCGTCGATCCAAGTATGGGACCTGATACGCGCCGTGTCAAGTTCCCCCCGGCTCGTCGTTGGCGCCCGCGCGCGGTTGGGTCATACTGGGGAGGTGATCGGGGCTGCGGACGTCCTGACAATCGGGCTGCTGGTCGCGCTCGAGGGCCTGCTCAGCGCCGACAACGCGATGGTGCTGGCCGTCCTGGTCCTGGGCCTGCCAAAGGACCAGCAGCGGAAGGCGCTGCGCTACGGGATCGCGGGCGCCTTCCTGTTCCGTGCGATTGCCACGCTGCTGGCCGCGTATCTCATCAGCCTCGGCTGGGTGAAGATCGTCGGCGCGGCCTACCTGCTGTACCTGGCCATGCATCACTTTCTCCAGCGCGGGGGCGACGAGGCGCGACGGACGCCCCCGAAAGCCACGGCGATGCTGGGGCTGTCGGCGTTCTGGGCGACGGTCGTGAAGGTCGAGCTGACCGACATCGTCTTCGCCATCGATTCGATCCTGGTGGCCGTCGCCATGTCCCCGAAGCTCTGGGTGATCTTGACGGGCGGCATCCTTGGCATCGTCATGATGCGGCTCGTCATCGGCCAGCTCCTTGCCATCGTCGAGCGGTACCCGGCTCTGGTCGACGGCGCCTTCATCATCATTGCCTGGGTCGGCCTCAAGCTTCTCGTCGAGTACCTGCACGGGGCTCACTACATTGCCTTCGAGATCCCCAAGTGGCTGTCTCTGGGGCTGATCGTGATCATTTTCGTGGTGTCGTTTCTCTACGCGCGGCGGGTGGAGCAGAGAGCCGGGGAGGGCGGCGCGGTGGTGGTTAACGCGCCCCGGCTGTCTCGGATCGTTC
>CAZCEL010000213.1:0-4906 GCA_964497175.1 uncultured Bifidobacteriaceae bacterium | reverse complement strand
AGTCTCGTGGGCTCGGAGATGTGTATAAGAGACAGGCGCGGTGGAGAAGCTGCTGACCGAAGAGGACGCCGGCTGAGCGTCAGCCCTGTTCCTTCAGTCTGCGCAGTGCCCGACGGGTCCGGCGGTCGGGCGCACGCGGAGGGGCGACTGCCGCCCGATACTGACGCTCTATTCGTCGCATCTCGACTTCCTGCGGGCTCGGCGCCGGGGTGACATCCTCGTACAGCCTGCGGGCGTCAGCCTTCGGCAAATGGCGGTCGGTGATCTCCCGCACGATCACGCGCTGCCGCCGGCCGAAGGGCCGGCCGATCTGCAGGTGGTCGCCCGCATGGATGACGCGGTGAGGCTTCGCGCGCTGGCCGTTGACATCCACTTTGCCGCTCGTGCACGCCTTCTGAGCCTCCGACCGCGTCTTGAACAGGCAGGCGACGTCGAGCCAGACGTCGAGGCGGACGGACGAGCAGGGGGGCACGCTCGAGACGCCGCTCACGCCCTTGGTATCCCGTCTTGGGGACTGCACGCCCGCGTGCCGGCAGCTCGCGACCGCCGGCCGGTCATGGCGCGGGAATCATCCACGGGAACACGTACGCCTGCAGCATCACGATGACGCCCATGATGCTCGCCAGCGCGAGCGAGTGCCAGAAGACGAACCGCAGGATGCGTCCTTCCTGTCCCTGTTGGCCGGTCGATGCCGTGGCCACGACAATGCTCTGCGCGTCGATCATCTTGCCCATCACGCCGCCCGTGCTGTTGGCCGTCGTAATGAGCACCGGGTCGAGGCCGAGCTGCTGGGCCGTGATCTTCTGAAGACTGCCAAAGAGCACGTTCGAGCTCGTATCGGAACCGGTCAGGGCGACGCCGAGCCAGCCGAGAAACGCCGCAAAGAACGGATAGAGCCACCCGGTCCGCGTGAACGCCAGGCCAAGCGTTGCGTCCGTGCCGCCGAAGCGTGTCACGTATCCCAGCGAGAGCATCAGGGCGATGGTCAACAGCGGGTTCCGCATGCGGCGGAGCGTCGTGCCGGCGATGGCGAGCACCTGGGGAAAGGGCACACGCAGATAGAGCGCCGTGATCAGGGCCGCAATCAGAATGCCGGTGCCCGTGGCCGACAGATAGTTCAGGTTGTACCTGGCGGCCTCGGCACGGGTACTGCGGTACTGGGGATCATCGATGCGCCCGCGGTCGACCGCGACCGCCTCCACTGGGAAATCCCGGTAAACGAGGCGATGTAACAGCGGCACGTCCCAGGTGGGGGAGAGCGCCATGCTGGGCGTCGGGGGCTTGCCGGCCTGGTATTGCGCCAGTGCAGCGGGACCGCCATTGAGCAGCGCCTTCACCGGCACGAGTCCCCAGAGTGTGACCAGGACGCTCAGGAACACCCAAGGCATCCAGGCGCGCCGGACCACCGCGGGGCTGTGGACGGCGGCCGACGCCCGGCCGTGCCCCGCCCGACCGGCGCTCGCGTCGGCAAACTCGAAGATCTCGCTTGGCTTCCACACACGGCAGAAGAGCGCAAGCGCACACAGGGACGCGAGACCACCGACGATGTCGACCAGCTCGGGCCCGACCAGGTTGCTCCACAGAAACTGCACGATCGCGAACGTGCCGCCGCAGACGAGCACCGCGGGCAGGACTCCACGCAGTCCCTTCCACCCGCTCATCGTCACCACGAGCCAGGCGGGAACAATCAGCGAGACAAACGGCAACTGCCGGCCGGCCATGGCGCTCAGCGTTCCGGCTGGAATGCCTGTCACGGCCGCGAGCGTCAGGATGGGCGTGCCGATGGCGCCGAAGGCCACCGGCGCGGTATTCGCGATGAGCGCCAGCCCCGCCGAGTAGAGCGGGGTAAACCCGAGGCCGATCAGAAGCGCCGAGCAGATCGCGACCGGCGTTCCAAATCCTGATGCGCCCTCGATGAACGCGCCGAACGAGAACGCAATCAGCAGGGCCTGGATCCGTCGATCCGCCGACAGGCTCGTGACCGATGCCTTGACGATCTCGAACTGTCCCGTCGCAACGGTCAGGTTATACAGAAAGACCGCGTTGACGATGATCCACCCGATCGGCAGCAGGCCGAACGCGGCGCCGTACGCGGCCGTGGCGGCCGCGGCGCTCACCGGCATGCCGTAGACGACCACCGACACCGCAAGCGCGGCCAGCAGGCCGGCGCCTGCCGCAACGTGGGCGCGCCACTCGAGCACGGCCAGCGCGACGAGCAACAGCACGATCGGGAGGGCAGCCGCCGCCGTGCTCAGCCATGCACTACCGAGCGGGTCATACACCTGAATCCACGCCATGGAGGTTCCCTCGACGCCGGCGACCGGCGAACTCGTCAGCCAGTCGGCGGCCGCGGGATTATAGCGCGCTGCAGCGACCTGGCCGTCCGCCGACTGGCCCGGCGAGGTGACCTCTGACGACGGGCAGCAGGCCGGGCGCGTGCTAGACTCCGCTGACGTGTTATGGTCTGGCGATTACTCGTGACGCAGATTGGAATCGAGCGGGGTGTTCCGTGCGGCTGCGGCTGATTCCCCTGGCTGCCTGCCTGGCGTCGCTGCCGCTCTCGGCGCAACTGACGCGCGAACCGGACTGGCCGCGCCTCGAAGAGGAAACGATGCGGCACTTCCAGGCGCTGCTGCGGCTGGATACGAGCAATCCACCCGGGAACGAAATCCTGGCGACCGACTATTTGAAGGCGGTGCTCGAGCGGGAGGGCGTACCGGTCCGGACGTTCGCGCTGGACCCGCAGCGCTCCAACCTGGTGGCGCGCATCAAAGGCAACGGAAGCAAGCGCCCGGTCCTCTACATGGGGCACACCGACGTTGTCACCGTCGACCCGAAGAAGTGGACGTTCCCGCCGTTCAGCGCGACTCGCGACGGCGGTTACGTGTACGGGCGAGGCGCTCTCGACGACAAGCCGCACGTCGTGGCCGGCCTGATGCTGATGCTGTCGCTCAAGCGGCTGAACGTGCCGCTCGATCGGGACGTGATCTTCCTCGCCGAAGCCGGCGAAGAGGGCACGACGCGCGTGGGCATTGATTTCATGACCTCGCAGCACGCCTCCGAGATCCAGGCCGAATACTGCTTCGCGGAAGGCGGCAACGTCACCAGGGCTGGAGGAAGCGTCAAGTTCGCGGGCGTCCAGACGACCGAAAAGCTCGTGCGAACCGTCGAGCTCGTCGCGACCGGACCGGCAGGTCATGGATCGGTGCCGCTCAGGGGCAATGCCATCGCCCATTTGTCAGCCGCCGTCGCAGCGGCGAGCAACTGGCGCGTCCCCGCGCGCCTCAACGATACGACCCGCGAGTTCTTCGGGCGCCTGGCCACCATCTCGGAGGGACCCGATGGCGCGCGCTATCGCGCCGTCCTCGACGAGGGTTCGTCGGCTGCCGCATCGGCGGAGGAGTTCTTTGCGGCGAACCAGCCCCGGTACGCATCGATGCTGAGGACGTCGATTTCGCCGACGATCATCAACGGAGGCTACCGCTCGAACGTCATTCCTTCGGAGGCCCGCGCCACGCTCGATGTCCGGATGGTTCCCGGCGAAGATCCCGCCGCCTTTCTTGAAGCGCTTCAGAAGGTGATCAACGATCCGGCCGTCACCGCCCGGTACGTCTCGGCCAGCACGCGACCCGCCTCGCCGCCTGCGCGGATCGACACCGAGGCGTTCCGGTCGATTGAGTCCGCAGTGGCCCGCGACTACGACACCGTGACCATCCCGACGATGAGCACTGGAGCGACCGACATGGCGCAGGTGCGGGCCACAGGGACCCAGTGCTACGGGTTCGGTCCGGCCGCCGACATCGAGGACGGACCGAAGGGGTTCGGGGCGCACAGCGACCAGGAGCGCATCCTCGAGTCCGAGCTGCACCGGTTCGTGCGGTTTTCGTGGGACGTCGTCGTCGGACTCGCCAGAGCCAGGTGATCCTATCGCCTTCAGATCGCAGACTGCACGCAGCCGCGACGGACGGAGGCCCGGCCCGCGGCGCATCGCGAGACGCCCTGCGTGACCCAGGTTCGCGCTGAATCCTGAGCCTGCAGCACTGTCAGGGAGTCTGTCTGATCGTCCACAGGTAGATCATCAGCCCGTCGACGTCGTGCGCCTGTTCGGGGGGCCAGGTCTCGCCCATGTCGAAATAAAGCGAGACGACCCGGGCCCCGGGCCTCAGTTCCCGCTTCAGCTTCGGCATCACCCTGAGATTCACGCCCTGCGACATGAACAGCGTCACCACGGTAGCGGCGCCGATGTCGGCGTCGAACAGATCTTGGTTCAGGAAGACGACGCCGGCGCCCGAAGGCAGGCCGGCCCTGGCAAGGTTGGCTGTGGCCTCCCGGATGCGGTTGGGGTCGATCTCGACGCCGACGCCGCGCGCCCCGAAGTCGCGCGCTGCTGCAATGGGGATCCGGCCGTCGCCCGACCCCAGGTCGACGACCACGTCGGCCGGCGTGACGCGAGCCAGTTGCAGCATCGCGCGCACGACGCGCTCCGGCGTGGGAGCGTAGACCACGTCCGGTCGCCTGAGAGCGAAGACCTGGCCGGCCGTCGATGGCGCGGCGGCGCACGACACGATGAACACCGCGAGCAGCGCGACGAGGGTGGCCGCGTCGCGCCTCCGACGTTGGTTGTCGGACCGAGGGCAGCCCTGCGAACAGCGAGCAGCCTCGGCCAAGGCGTTACCGTCGAGGATTCCGAGCCGGCGATTCCGGAAGCGCGTACACGAACAGCGCGTTGCCCGAGCTCGGCCGCTTGATCTCGGGAGCGAGCAGCAGCGGAATAGTCGTTCCCCAGCTCGCGGCGCCGACGCCGACAGGAACCGCGACGAACTGGCGGCCGCCCACCGCATAGCTGATGGGGAAGCCCTGTGGCGACGTGGTCAGCCGATTCTGCCAGAGCAGCTTGCCGCTCGAC
>CAZCEL010000212.1:4403-8028 GCA_964497175.1 uncultured Bifidobacteriaceae bacterium | reverse complement strand
ATCTGGACGTCAAGAAGCTGCCGAACGGCAGGTATCTCGTCGATTTCAACTTCGCGTACAATCCCGCCTGCGCGGTTTCGGAGCATTACAATTGCCCGATTCCGCCCAAGGGCAACAGCTTGACGGTCGCGATTCGCGCCGGCGAGATGGACTCTCACTATTATTAGCTCTCAGCGGTCAGCAGTCAGCTTTCAGCAAGAGCAACAAGGTCGACCGTTGCTGACCGCTGATAGCGGAGCGCTGATAGCTGACAGCTGAAAGCTGTCGCAAGGAGGATCGCATGGCTCGGAAAACGACGTCGCTCGATCGCAGGCGATTCCTGGCCGGAGGGCTGGCGGCTGGCGTGATGCCTGTCCTGGCCTCGCGATCGAGTGAGGGCGCTCAGTCCGGGCCTGGAGCCTTCAAGGGTGTCCAGGTCCTCGTCTTCGACACCTTCGGCACGGTGGTCGACTGGCGGGGCTCGGTCATCGCCGAGGGCGAGGCGCTCGGGCGCGCGAAGGCGCTGAAGGTGGATTGGGCCGCGTTTGCCGACGCCTGGCGGGGCGGCTACGGACCGTCGATGAACCGCGTGCGCCGCGGCGAGCTGCCGTGGACCAAGCTCGACCTGCTGCACCGGATGGTCCTCGATCAGCTGCTCGTGCAGTTCAAGATCGACGGCCTGAGCGAGGCCGAGAAGGGCACCCTCAATCGCGTCTGGCACCGGCTCCGGCCGTGGCCGGACGCCGTGGCCGCTCTGACGCGCCTGCGCACGCGCTTCGTGATTGCCCCGCTGTCGAACGGCAACCTGTCGCTGCTGACCAACATGGCCAAGTTCGGCGGACTGCCGTGGGACTGCATTCTGTCGGTCGAGCTCGTGCGGCACTACAAGCCGGACCGGGAGACCTATCTGATGCCGGTCGAGTTCTTCGACCTGCAGCCTGAGAACGTCATGATGGTGGCGGCCCATTCAGGCGATCTGCAGGCGGCGCAGGCGCTGGGCCTCAAGACCGCGTACGTCCACCGGCCGCTGGAGTTCGGGTCGACGAGGAAGGTCGAGATGCCCGCCGCCGGCCGCTTCGATTTCATGGGGCGCGACTTTCTCGAGCTGGCCACGGCGCTCGGCGTCTAAAGGCCCGAGCGAACGGGCCGGTGCGCCAGTCGAATGAAGGTGACACATTTCGCCTCGCCGGGCGAGTTCCGGCTGTGGCTGGAGGCGCACAACCGGAACGTCGGCGAACTCTGGGTGGGCTTCTACAACAAACAGTCGGGAAAGGGCGGCCTCACGTACCAGGAGGCGCTCGATCAGGCGCTCTGCTTCGGCTGGATTGACGGGATCCGCAAGAAGGTCGATGAGCACAGCTACACAAACCGCTTCACGCCAAGGAAGCCGCAGAGCAACTGGAGCCGTGTCAACATCGCGCGCGTCAGGAAGCTGAGCGCCGACGGCCTGATGGCCGAACCCGGGCTCGTCGCCTTCGGCCGCCGTGACCGGCGCGGGGCGCGCTACTCATACCAACGCCGGCGGGCGAGGCTCGCTCCAGCCGACGAGCGCGCGTTTCGATTGAACCGCCGCGCCTGGCGGTACTTCACCTCCCAGCCGGCAGGCTATCGGCGGCTGGCGAGCTTCTGGGTCGGCAGCGCAAAACGCGAGGGAACCCGACTGCGGCGCCTGGCAGCGCTCATCGAGGCGTCCGGCAATGGGCGGCGGATCGGACCGGCGTCGAGCGCCACCCGATCAGGGATCGCCTCCAAGGCGTGACCGCCTCCGGCCTCGACTGTGTTGCGTGCGTGGCGAGGGCGGCCGATCCCTTGCCGACCAGGCGATGCAGGCGAAGCGAATGGCAGTCGAGCTTGGAGGGCAGGCGCGGCGACGCGACGCGCAACCGCAGATCGTACTGCTCCCTGCGTCAGTGGGTGAGACCGTAAACGACGTAGTTGATGCCGAGTTTGTAGGCCTCATTGGACGGATCGACCGGAAACAGCCCCGCTCCCGACCATTCCCAATACTCCGCGACGTCGTTGTTGTGGTTGGCGATGAGCATGAGGCGCTTCGAGGGGTCGTTGTCCTCGAAGACCCCGTAGTAGGTCGGCAGGATCCCGTACATCGGATGCGGGAAATCGATCGTCTTCATCCGGAAGAACGCGTCGAAGATCCGTTCGGCCCGATCGAGCTTGAAGAACTTCGCCTCCGGAAGCACCCGCCGCATCTGGAGCTCGAAATTGTTCCACTGTTCGTACTCGAAGTCGTCGAAGATCGCGAAGCCGCCCTTCAGCAGGTACTCCCGGAACCGCGCGGCCTCTCGGTCCGACATCGTCCAGAACCCCGGTTCCCACATGAACGCGGTGGGGTACTTGAACAGCTGCGGATCGTCCAGCGTGAGGATCAGGCTCCCCTCGGTGTTGGCGTCGACCAGCGTGAGCTCCTTCAGGATGGTCTGCAGGTTCTGTTCGGCCCTCGGAAAGTCGTGGTCCCAGGCCTGATTCGTGCCCCGGCCGAACCGCCCCGGCTCGGGGCGCCACCGCAGGCGAACGAAGGTAAACCGGCCGTCGTAGGCCCGTTCGGTCCGGCCCCAGCCCTCGGCCCCGGCGCGATCGCCGGCTGCCGGCAGCGCCTGCGCCAGCACGGCGGCGGCGAGCGTCCAGCGCAGCCAGCGCCTCGTCGATCGCAGCATGCCGAGCGATGATGCGCCAGATTCCAGGGTTGTGTCGAGATCGGGTGGTGCGTCCGCCAGGGGTGTCCCCCCGGGGCGCCCTGGGGCGGCCGCGCCATTTTGTGCAGTTTCGTGGTACTCTCCCCCGACGCAGGAGCGCGTCATCTCTAGAGGAGACCGCATGGCAAAACAGAGTGCAAAGAAGAGCGGCGGGCGGAAACCGAATGCGGCCTTCATGAGGCCGGTCCAACCCAGCGAGACACTGGCCCCAATCGTTGGCAACAAGCCCATGCCGCGCACGGAAGTCACCAAGAAGCTGTGGGCCTACATCAAGAAGAACGGCCTGCAGGACAAGAAGAACAAGCGGATGATCAACGCCGACGCGAACCTGAAGGCGGTCTTCGGCGGCAAGGCCTCGGTGAACATGTTTGCGATGACCAAGCTGGTGAGCAAGCATCTGAAATAGCCGCTTGCCTCATCGACCAGTCGCACGCAGTTTGGATCTGGCGACGGCCAATCGCGCCGTCGCCTTTTCTTTTTCCACCAGCACAAGAGCGTGAGGGACCCGACGTACGCGCGCGGTGGAGGGTTCGGCTGACGCCGCGTGCAGAACACTCTGTGTGATGCTGTAAGCTGCCAGGGACAGGCCTGAGGCCGCTCGTGGCTCAGTCGAAGTCGCGTGCCGGGCTCGACGCTGAGCCCGCCGGGCAAGGAGCCGCATGACATCACGCCGTGTGTTGCCCGCGCTTCTCCTGCTCTTTGTCGGCAGCGGGTGCGCGGCGCTCATCTACGAGGTCGTCTGGTTCCAGCTGCTCGAGCTCGTCATCGGATCGTCCGCTGTGTCGATGGCGGTGCTGCTCGGCACCTTCATGGGCGGGATGTGCCTGGGCAGCCTCCTGCTGCCGCGGCTCGTCCCTTCCTCTGCGCACCCGCTCCGTGTATACGCGTGGCTCGAGCTCGGCATCGGCGCGATGGGACTGCTGCTGCTCTTCGGC
>CAZCEL010000212.1:0-4393 GCA_964497175.1 uncultured Bifidobacteriaceae bacterium | reverse complement strand
GCATGCCGCTCGTCGGGGGCGCGTACACCGCATGGGCCGGCTCGGGCGTGGTCGGCATTCTGCTTCGAGGCGTCGCCGCCGCGGTGTGTCTGCTGCCGCCCACCCTGCTCATGGGGGCGACGCTCCCGGCGATTGCCCGCTGGGTGGAAGCCTCGCCGGACGGCGTCGCGTGGCTGGGCTTCTTCTACGGCGGGAACACTGCCGGCGCCGTGCTCGGCAGCCTGCTCGCGGGGTTCTACCTGCTGTCGGCGTTCGACGTGTCGGTGGCGACCTATGTTGCAGTGGCCCTCAACGTCACCGTCGCCGTCCTCGCGCTCGTTCTCTCTGTGCCCGCACCCTTTGTCGCTGCCGCGCCGGCACGCGAGACACGGCCGACCTCCGGCCGGGGTCTCGTGTATCTCGTCATCGGCCTGTCGGGGCTGACCGCGCTCGGCTCCGAGGTCATCTGGACGCGGCTGCTGTCGCTCCTCTTCGGCGCGACCGTGTACACCTTCTCGCTCATCCTCGCCGTGTTCCTCGCGGGTCTCGGCATCGGCAGCACGCTGGGCTCGGCGCTCGCCCGCGGCGCGCGCCGGCCGAGAGTGGCGCTGGGCTGGTGCCAGCTCTCACTGGCGGCGGCGATGGCGTGGTCCGCGTACGTGCTGACGCAGTCGCTGCCGTACTGGCCCATCAACCCCTCGATCGTCACGAGCGCCTGGTTCCAGTTCCAGCTCGATCTCATGCGTGCGATCTTCGCGCTGCTCCCGGGAGCCATCCTCTGGGGCGCCAGCTTCCCGCTCGCGCTGGCGTCCGTTGTGACCCCCGCCGTTGATCCCGGGCGTGTGGTCGGTGGAGTGTACGCGGCCAATACCCTCGGGGCGATCGTCGGCTCCTTGACCGCCGGTCTCGTGCTGGTCGTCGTGTTCGGCACCGAGCGCTCGCAGCAGATCCTCATCGGGCTGTCCGCGCTGTCGGGCCTGCTGCTGCTCTTCGAGGCCAAGGTCTCGACCGTGGCGATCGCCCTGGCCGCCGGCGCCGCGACGCTGCTGGCCATCACCGTCCAGCCGATCCCGGGGATCTTCGTAGCGTTCGGGCGGTACACCGCCACCCAGCTCAACCAGGCGGACATCATCTACGTGGGCGAGGGCTGGAACGCCTCGGTGGCCGTGTCCGAGCGATCGAATGGCGTGCGGAACTACCACAACGCCGGCAAGGTGCAGGCCAGCAGCGAGCCACAGGACATGCGGCTCCAGCGCATGCTCGGCCACCTGACCACGCTCGTGCCCCGGTCGCCGCGATCGGTGCTGGTCATTGGCTGCGGCGCCGGCGTCACGGCCGGAGCGGTGTCGGTCGACCCGGCGGTCGAGCGCGAAACCATCGCCGAGATCGAGCCCTTGGTCCCGAGAGTGGTGTCCACCTACTTCAGCGAGCACAACTTCGACGTCGTCCGCAATCCCAAGGTCACCATTCGAGTGGACGATGCACGGCACTTCCTGTTCACGACCAGGGAGACGTTCGACGCCATTACGTCCGACCCGCTTGACCCGTGGGTGAAGGGCGCCGCCATGCTGTACACGCGCGAGTTCTTCGACCTGGTCAAGAGCCGTCTCAATCCCGGCGGAGTCGTCACCTTGTTCGTGCAGTTGTACGAGAGCAACAAGGAGGCGGTGAAGAGCGAGATTGCAACTTTCTTCGAGGCGTTCCCCAACGGGATGATCTTCGCCAATACCTATAATGGCCAGGGGTACGACCTGGTGCTGCTCGGCCAGGTCGAGCCGACGCGCATCGATCTGGACGAGATGGAGGATCGGCTGAAGCGGCCCGAGTACGCGAGCGTGGCCAAATCGCTCTCGGAAATTGGCATGTACACGGCAGTGGACTTGTTCGCCACGTACGCCGGTTCGGCGGAGGACATGGGGTCATGGCTGCGCGACGCCGAGATCAACCGCGACCGCAATCTCCGCCTGCAGTACCTGGCTGGCCGCGGCCTGAATCTCTACCGCGCGGACGCCATCTTTGCCGAGATGCTGCCGTACGCCGGCGTGCCTCAGGGAGTATTCCACGGGTCGCCGGCGCTGGTCGAGTCGCTGATGCAGAAGATTCACAGCGTGCTGGGGCGCTGAACCGATCCGATGCTCGATGGCGCCCGCCCGCTGATGCAGTTGTACCCGCTCGAGACGATTCGCCGCCGCCAGAGGCGGGTGTCGTGAGGCTGCCGCCGGGCCCGAAGCGGTCGGTGCGCTGGCGCCTGGTCTACGGACCCGGCCGCGATCCGCTCACATTCTTCACCGGCCTCGCCAGAACCCATGGCGACGTGTGCCACTGGCGGATGGCTGGTGAGCGTGTCTTCCTGATCAACGAACCGCGGTTGATTCGGGACGTGCTGGTCACCAACCAGCGCATGTTCATGAAGGGCCGCGGCCTCGACCGCGCCAAGCGCCTGCTCGGCGAGGGCCTCCTCACGAGCGAGGGGGCCGTGCACGTCCGGCAGCGGCGCCTGATGCAGCCGGCCTTTCACAAGGATCGCATCGACGCATACGCCTCGGTGATGACCGAATGCGCCGATCGCGTGCGGGGCCTCTGGACCGACGCCGCGACCATCGATGCCGCAGCCGACATGAATCGGCTCACGCTCGCCATCGTCGGCAGGACGCTGTTCGACGCCGACGTGGAGTCGCAGGCGCAGGAGGTGGGCAGGGCGCTGACTGCGGTGATGAACGCGTTCTGGGCGACGATGCTGCCGTTTTCGGAGCTGCTCGAGCACCTGCCCGTTCCCGTGCTGCGGAGGAGCAGGAAGGCCAGAGCCGACCTCGACGCGATCATCTACGGCATGATTGCGGAGCGCCGTAAGTCGCCCCGCGATCGCGGCGACCTGCTGTCCATGCTGCTGCTGGCCCAGGACGAGGAAGGCGACGGGCTCGGGATGACCGACAGGCAGGTGCGCGACGAGGCGATGACGATCTTTCTGGCGGGCCACGAGACCACGGCCAATGCCCTGGCGTGGACGTGGTTTCTGCTGAGCGGAGCGCCGGACGTCGAGGCACGCCTGCACGAGGAGGTCGATGGCGTGCTCGGCGGCCGGCTGCCGACAGTGGCCGACCTTCCCCATCTGACCTATGTCGAGCAGGTGATCACCGAGTCCATGCGGCTTTATCCGCCCGCGTGGATCATCGGTCGCCGCGCACTGCAGGACTACCCGCTTGGCGACTACCTCGTCCCGGCCCGGTCGATTGTCGTGTTCAGTCCGTACGTGATGCACCGCGATCCGCGGTTCTACCAGGAGCCCGAACGTTTCGAGCCCGACCGGTGGACGAAGGAGTTCAGGGCCCGGCTGCCGCCGTTTGCGTATTTTCCGTTCGGCGGCGGATCGCGCCGCTGCATCGGCGAATCGTTCGCCTGGATGGAGCTGGTGCTCGTCGCGAGCACCATTGCCCAGCGCTGGCGCCTTCGGCTTGTGCCCGGCCATCCCGTGGTGCCGCACCCCGTGGTCACGCTTCGTATGAAGCACGGCCTCAGGATGACGGCGCACCGCCGGACCGCCGCGGCGTCCTGACGGGAGGCCTGGTGCGCGACACTGAGGGTGGAGTTGCGGAAGGGTCCTCCGCGCTGCCGTCGCTTCAGATCGTGATCGTGAACTGGAATGCGGGGCCGTATCTGCGCGCCTGCCTCGAATCGATTTCAACGATGGACTGCGCGGCTCTCAGGCTCGATGCCGTGACGATCGTCGACAACGCCTCACGCGACCGATCGTGGGAAGCTCTCTCCGATCTGCCGATTCCGATCGATCTGGTGAGGAACACAGCGAACCGCGGGTTCGCCGCCGCGTGCAATCAGGGGGCCGGCCGCGGTGGAAGCCGGTACGTGCTCTTTCTCAACCCCGACACCCACGTATCACCCGACGCGGTCCGGCGCGTCCTGCAGTTTCTGGAGGAGCCGGCGAACTGTCGCGTGGGCATCTGCGGCGTGACACTGGTCGACCACCGAGGCGACACCTCGCGCTCCTGCGCCCGCTTCCCCACGCCTTCCGTGTTTGTGTGGCAGATGCTGGGCCTGAGCCGCCTGGCGCCCCGGTTGTTCCTCCCGCACTTTCTCAGCGCCGAGGAGTGCGCCGTGTCGCGGGACGTCGATCAGGTGACGGGTGCGTTCTTTCTCGTCAGACGGGCGTTGTTCGACGAGCTCGGAGGCTTCGACGAGCGATTCTTCGTGTACTTCGAGGAAGTCGATTTCTCGCTGCGCGCGAATCGTCTCGGCTATCGTTCCTTTCTCCTCGCCGACGCCCGCGTGCTCCATCGCGGTGGTGTCTCGAGCGACCAGGTCAAGGCAGACCGGCTGTTCTATTCGCTCCGCAGCCGTTTCGAGTATGCCCTCAAACACTTCTCGCCCGCCCAAGCGTACTTCGTGGTGGCGTGTGCGC
>CAZCEL010000211.1:0-8041 GCA_964497175.1 uncultured Bifidobacteriaceae bacterium | reverse complement strand
CGCCGCCAGAAGCCAGCGTTGGACGTCAGGCAAGATCCCCAGCGTGCCGGCTGGCTGGAGCATCTTTGCCTCCGTTGAGGGCAACGTGTCACAATGTGCACATGAGGACGATCTCGATCCGTGAACTGCACCTGAGGACGGGCCGATGGGTTCGCCATGCTGCCAGCCGGGGGCCGATCGTGGTCACGGATCGCGGCCGCCGCGTCGCGGCGCTTCAGCCATTTGATGCCTCCGTGACCGCCCGGCCTCTCCCCAACCGAGAGGCGGCGATAGGCAAACGGTCGAAGATCCCGGTCGATTCCGTCGTGTACCAGTCCGAGTTGCGCGAGGGTCGGTGATCTACCTCGACGCGGCGTACGTCGCCAAGTGCTACCTCAATGAACCGGGCGCGGATCGAGTCCGCGAAGTGGCGTATGGCGCCGCCGGCCTCGCGTCGTGTGAACTGGCGCGGCTGGAGTTAGCGTCGATCCTCAAGCGACACTTTAGGGAGCACCACGTGACTCGCCGGGAGATGACGGCGATCTTGAAGGAGTTCGAAGAGGACGAGAAAAACGGCGTGTGGCAGTGGTTCAGCGTCAGCGACCCACCACGTCGTGCAAACGAGCCTTCTCTTCCGCTCGCGCCCCGCCGAGAATGCCCGTCATGGCGTAGTTGCCCTCGTGGCACGCGTATTCGTAGAGAGGTTCGTTGCTCTTCGTCAACTGCACCTGCGCGGTCCACGGCCGCGTCCACGTCTCCGGATCCTCCACCGTGAATTCGTACTCAAGCGTGACAGGGCTGACGCGCGTCAAGCGTTCGACCAGGCGGGCGTTCGGGGTCGAGCCTCGGATCCCGGCCTGCTCGTGAAAGTTCGTGGTCTCGACCACCAAGGTCTCGCCCTCCCAGCGGGCTCGCGAGTTCCCGACCCACTGCGGGATGCTTGGATGGGGACGCTCGTTCAGGGGGAAGATGCGCACGGTGTGCGTCATCTCGGCGAGGATGACCACATGGTCCGGCGTCTGGAACAGCTGCACGTTGTTGTTGTACGCGCTGGGGAGGATAGGCAGTCCCGTGGTGAACAGGCATCGGTCCGCCAAGCCTCGGTCTTCCGCTGAATCAGCGGGATGCTCACGTCGATACGCATTTCGCGCCGCTGCGCGCTTCTCCGCCGCCGGCGTCAGCGGCGGGATGCGTCCGTTGGGCGGATCGACGATCAGCGAGGTGCGCCTGGTTCCGACGGTCGTTGTGCCACGGTCCATCCAGAAATTGTTGTAAGCGCCGACGTCTCCGCCGACCGTTGTTCTCTCAGCCGGCCGCTCATCGAGGAACCGATTGCGCTCGACAGCGTCCCGTTCGAGTTGTGCCGCCTCTGATGCCGTGAGAAACTCCTTGTTCGCCAGCTCCTCGGGTCGCTGGAGCGGTGTGATCGACCGGAAGTCCCAGGTGCCTTGCAGATCCGGCTTACCCCACGGCGTTCGCGGAGGCGCCGTTGCGGTCGGCGACTGACCCTCGGATACCGACGCCAGAGCGGCGACGAAAATCATTGTGAGCGGGGCGGCAAGATATCGAATGCTCATCTCACATCCTCCTCGGCGGACCGTCGCCAGGACTATCCGGGGGGCATTGTGGAGCCTTCGGACCCGTCAGATCAAGTATGACGTCAGGCATCGACGCGCAGAGCGGTACGTTCTGATCGTGCCGACGGAAGAGATCGAGCTGATGTCGCCGTCACCAATCGCTTCCCGCTATCGGCAGTAGCCGATGCGTCCGCATCGTCGAGCGAACCTGCAGACCCGACACGTACACGAAGTACGGTATCGCGCCCTACGCCCCGGCAATAGTCTGCCTCATGGCCATGCCGCCGTTGCCGAATCTCGGACTTCCGGTAATGCAGCTGCGGGACAGCAGTTGGAGTGGTACACGGCGTGAATGGCTGTGCTAGCATGCCGGCCTGCTAGTGATCGTGGAGGCTGGCAGCAACACTCCATGCGCTGACGTCGTGGTGTTCAGCTATAGCAGCGCGACCAACGGGCACATGCCACAGTCCTATGGAGGTCGAGAATGCCGACACGCAAAAAACTCCTGCTCCTCAGTTTCTTGGTCGGAATCGCGGCCCTCACCGGTCGCCCTCGCGCGCAGGATGATCCGCCGGCCGTCATCTACGGGATCGGTGACCTGACGGGTGGGGCGGTGAGCAGCGCCGTGCGCGATGCCACCCGCGTGGACGGAGTCGTCTATGCGGTGGGGGCATCGTCGGCCAATTCGACGGAATTCCCCCCGCGGCTCGATACGCCGGTCCTGTGGTCATCGACAGAGGGGTTGCAGCCGCTGCCCAACCTCGCCGACTTCGTGTCGACGCAGAGGGACGCGCTGAGCGCGTATGCCATCACTCCCTTCGCCGAGCACATCGCGAGCCAGGCGCGGACGTCGGACGCTCCGGGAACTCGCTGGGTTCGGGTGACACGCGGTTCGCTGCCCGGCATCGCAGCCAATCTGGATCTGAACAACGGAACAGGGGCGCACGCATTTGCCGCGCTGGCCCTTTCGGACAGCGGAAACGTCGTGTACGGTCAGGAGAGTCAAGCCGACGGGACGCGGATTGTCGTTCGGTACGACAACGGCCTTGTCAGCCATCAGATCTGCCGGCGGGCACGACGTGGAGCGTGCCGATCCCGCGCGGCACCTCGAGCAACGGCCTCGTGATGGTCGGTGCGGCCTCGGTCGGCAGCATCACCACCACCATCAGCCCCACGCCTGCGCCACCTTTTGGCTACCCGGTGCTCGCGTACAACACGACCGCGTTCCGCTACGAGCACGACCCCGACACGCTCACCGACACGACGGCCGCCCTGCCGAAGCTGACAGACGCCGCCAACGCGTGGAGCTTTCCGATCGCGATGTCATCCGACGGTGCGGTGACCGTCGTCGCGGGCAACAGTGACGGCTATCCGGGCGGGGAAATCTATCTGACGGACGCCGCGAACAACGTCACCGCCACGCTGGCCTCCCCGAACACCGGCCTGGCCCCGCGGCCGCTCGGCGGTCGCACTGACGACGGCGCCATCGTCGTCACGTTTTCAGACCAATTCACGGCCACTCCGGGGCAAATCAGTGGCTTGGGGGTACCGTTCTTCAACCGTATCCCGTACGTGTACAACAGCCACGGCTGGTTCCTGCTGGGCAACATCCTGCGCACGCAGGGCCTCGATCTCGAGGACCTGGGGTGGAGTCCGACCGATATGGCGGTCACGGGCGTACGCACAGTGGACGGCGTCGATCTCGTTTTCGGCCAGGCCCGGCGACGCACCTTCAACCCCGACACGGGCGCGTTCACGAACGGCGCAATGGAAGGCTTCGTGATCGTGTTGACCACGGGGGTGCTCGCCAGGCACGCCCCTGCGGTGAACCCACCGGCCGACGATACGCTCGTCGGCGCGTGGTTCCTCCCCTTCCCGTCGCTGGCGAGCCCTGGGTCAGCCTCGGCGTATCTCAGCGACGGGCGGTACGTCCAGTTTACACAGGGCTCTGGCTTCTACCAGAAGGGCTTTGAGCGTGGGAGCTACAGCTGGTCCGGCAACGGCGGCGAGTGGTATGTCAACACACGGGGTGACTCCAACGCGCTCTTCGGGCTGCAGAATTTCAGCGCCATCCTCGGCCGCACCCTTACGGTGACCGGCGACACCTTCCGCATCGCCAACACCCACTGCACGCCTGGCTCGACGACGATCGGGTGCGCGGGCGTTGACGCTCTCCGGGTTCCTTTCGACCCCGACTCGATCGTGGGCGCCTGGACCGGAACGGTAGCCGGGAGCGTGGGGGGCGAGTTTGATGGAACGATCGTCACCGGCGTGTTCCTGGGTCCGGAGCAGGGCTTACGCTACTTCGTCAGCTATGAGGTGAAGCGTTTCGGGGTCGTCAGCCCGGACGAGGTCGAGTTCGGCACCTACACGTACGACCTGAGCACGCGCACGATGACTTCAATCGCTGAAGGCGCGCCGGACGAGGACATCGACACCGTCACCCTCAGCCCCGACGGCCTGGCTGTCCGCATCGAAGACCACGACCCTGAGGGAACGGTCCCCGTCTTCAACCTCACTCGGATTGTCCCCCCTTCGACCGTCGTGCGAGTAATCGCGAATACGCCGCTGTCGGCAAGCGGCCGCGTCGGGCAGCCGTTCAACTTCGTCATTCAAGCGACACACACGGCGACGTTCGGCGCGACTGGCCTGCCCGACGGGCTGGCCATCAACTCCAGCAGCGGCGTCATTGGCGGCATACCGACCGTCGGCGGACAGTTTGCCGTCACAATCACGGCCTCGAACTCGCTAGGCGCTTCGGACATCGAAACGCTCACACTGACGATCAAGATACCGACGCCAGTCGGCACGAACGTGGTCGTCGAGCCGGAAGTGTCGGGAGCCCCGGGCCCCGGCACGAGCCTGACGTTTGGCGAAATCACCGCCGAGGGGACGACGACCGTCACTGTCATTGACGACCTCGGCCAGATCGGGGTGCCGCCACCCGGCGATGGCAACGTCGCGATTGCCGGCGTGGTGTACGAGGTCACCACAACGGCTGAGTATCAGGGACTGATCACGCTCTGTTTCAGCTACGCCGGCATCGACTTCGGCACCGCCACGCCACAGCTGTTCCACTATGAGAACAACGCGTGGGTCGACATCACTTTTCCAGACGGGCCCGATGAGGACACGTTGCCGGACGGCGTCCATCCGGACACGGAAACGGTCTGTGGCGCCACGACGACACTGTCGCCCTTTGCCATCCTGGTGTCGAACGTCGTCCGGAAGGGGTTCTACTCGCCGGTGAATCCGATTGCTGGAGTCCTCAATACGGTGAAGGGAGGCTCGACGGTACCGTTGAAGTTCAACGTGTTCGTCGACGGCGTCAATCAGACGACGACCGCCGGCCTGATGCCGATGACCGTGCAGATGGTTTCATGCGATTCGAGTGCGCCCCAGGATCCGGTCGACTTCACTGTGACGGGCGAGACGAGCCTCCGGTACGACGCGGCCGCCGGCTACTTCATCCAGAACTGGAAGGTCCAGAAGACACCGGGGTGCTACATGGTTCGCATGACCACCACGCAGGACGGCCTGGCGCTCACGGCCAGGTTCAAGGTGAGGTGATGACCGCCGTCGTGCCACACCAGGTTGCCGTCGGCATCGATGCGATTCGGATCGGGCGGGTTGAGCCAGTCGCTCGGGGCGTCGACTGTGTGCGGCGCGTCCGGATAGGCCGCCAACTGCGCCGCCGCACCGCCAGGGCGGCGTCGCGACATCACTGCTGGCCTCGTAAGCAACCCTGGCCCTCATGTGCCCGCGTACAGGCGCTCCAAATCGACGAGCACGAGCCGGTCCGTTTTCGCGCGGCGGCGCAGAGCCGGGTCGAAGCCCGACGCGCTGAAGAGGGCCAGCCGCGCGTCGCCGACCGCGTGTCCTCGACCCGCCAGGAGTGCAGCAACGCGCCGGAGGCGATCCAGATCGTGGACGCCGGGAGATCCCCACGTCGCTTCGCCGAGGGCGAGAATCCGATCGTGCTCGCCCAGCACGACCACATCGACCTCGTGCGTCTGTCGCGCCTC
Source organism: uncultured Bifidobacteriaceae bacterium (assembly GCA_964497175.1). Classification (GTDB taxonomy): domain Bacteria; phylum Acidobacteriota; class Vicinamibacteria; order Vicinamibacterales; family CAVVIG01; genus CAZCEL01. The sequence goes on along the minus strand of CAZCEL010000211.1, from coordinate 2,460 downwards.
CGCGTCAGGCACGAGACCGCGCCGGACCGCCTGCACGGGGCCGCCGAACGTGCGTGCGTCGGCGAACCGGCCGGCCCACGTCCGACACATCGCCTCGAAGGCCGGACCCAGCACTTGCGCCAGGAACTGCGGCTGCAGCCGCTGCCACGCGTCCCGGCTGCGGCCGGGCCGTTCCAGCTCGGACCAGGCGGGCCGCAGGATCGCATGATGGAACCTGATGAGCGGCTCGGTGATGGCGTAGTGCACGCGCTTCTGGTGAAACGCATCTTCCTCACGCGCGACGAATCCCGCGTCGGCCAGGACGTTCAGAGGATGGGCCGGGGTCGTCTTCGCCGACGGCGATCGCCGCCAGGACCGAGTGGTACAAGCCGAGGTGGCCGATCGCCGGGTCTTCGGCGAGCAGGTACCGGGCCTCGCGAAAGAGCGTAACGGCCGGATTCAGCACCGTGCGGGCCACCCACGCGTCGAAGTCCTCCAGTCCCGCCGGCGCATCATCGGTGACGAACTCGCGCCGGTACGCCGGCGTGCCCCCGACGATGGCGAAGACCTTGGCGGCCAGCGTGAGGTCGCGGAGGCCCCAGAAGCGCCGGGCGGTGCGGAAGTCGAAGGCGTGCACGACGAGCTCGAGCCCGGCCCGTCCGCGCAGCGGCGACTGGCCAGCAGATCGCCCATGACAGCGACGGCGGACCCGCAGGGCATCAGGCGGGCGCGCCCGCCCGGTTTCCGTCGGAGGCCGCCGGGGCCCAGCAGATTGCGGAGTAGGGACGGTGCAGACGGGTTGGCGGCTGCCAGGGAGGGAAACTCGTCGAGCACCTCGAGGACGGGAGATCGGCTGGACCCGAGCCGCAGGAGCGACGCGAAGGCCTGTTCGAGCGAGGCCAGGGCGAAGGGCGCCGGCGCACGCGCATGGCCGGCGAGTCTGGCGCCGAGGTCTGCCAGGATCTCGGTCTCGCTCCCCTCCACCGCCTCGTAGTAGAAGCCGCGGCAGGCGTCCTCCAGCGCCTGGAGGAGCATGGACTTGCCATGGCGCCGCCGCCCGGACACGATGCCCAGCGTGGCCCCCGGCCGGCGGTCCGCGGCGAAGCGCGCCAGCTCGCCCCATTCCCAGTCCCGGTCGAAGACCCGGCGCGGCTTCGTGATCATCTCGCCTATTACAGGATCATTTGTAATAGGACCAAGTCTTGCCACGAGGCTCTCGGGTCCCAGGCGCGGCACCCAAAGCGGGCGAAGCCACCGGCCAGACAGCCGTACCGCAGGAAAGTCGCGGAATTCTTGTTCGACAAATCCCGGAAGCCCTTCGCCGTCCCCCAGTGACGCGGCGTGCGCCCGGAAGGTCTCGAAATGGTCCCGCACGATCCCGTACAGGATGGTCGAGGCGCGTGCTCGAACGTAGCGAACGCGCTCCTTCGCGGTGACTTCAGGTTCTGCCGTGAATCCTCATCCAGGCTGGCGTGCAAGGTGCTGCTGGATCGTAGATGCGGGTGCCTCGGCCGAGAGGATAGCCGCGACGTTTGCGTCGGGCCAGTCTATTCGAAGATCTCTCGCAGGCGGCAGTGAAAGCCGGGAATCACGTCGTCCAGGTCGAGCAGGTCGTCCGCCGCGCGAAGCATCGCCGGCGACTGCTCCGGCCGGTGACACGTGACCGCCTCTCTTCTTGGATCGACGACGAGGACAACCACCACGCCTTTCGCAAGGTATTCGGCGACTTTGCGTCGCATCTCGGACGGCCGATCCTCGGGCGATAACACCTCGACGACGGCGTCGGGCGGATCCTTCAGAAACCCGCGTGTGCCTCGACGCGGCAGACGCTCGTTTCTGAGGAAGGAGATGTCGGGACCCCTGACGGTGTCGGGGTTCGACGCCAGCTTGAATCCCACCTCGGTGGCCACGATGCCGGCGGGCCTGTCGTTCAGATGGCGACTCAGGAGGAAGAGAAGGCGCGCGACAATCCGACCGTGGTCCAGGCCAACGGGACTCATGCGTATGAGCCGGCCTTCGACGAGCTCGTACCGGTAGTCGTCGTCCGGCATTCGTTCGAGCTCTTCGGCCGTAACCAGACGCGCAGCCTCTGACATCTCTCGCCTGCTTCGCATGTCATCTTAGCATCGTCAACGCGAGGCTCATGCCGCCAGGATTCCCGAGGAAATCAGCAGGCAGATTGCCGGAGGCGCAGAAACTGCAACCGGATGGAGCGGAGAAGTACGCAGGATCAGCGCGAGTACGCGATGCGCCCGTTGACGATCACTTCGCCGGTACGAGTGCCAGCCACCGGACCAGTCAAATCCCGGGGTGGATGCCTCGATCGTGTCAGCGAGGTCGTGAGGCTGACAAGCGTGGGCGTCACTGTTCACGTCGATTCGAGCGCGGACGGATCTCGGGCCGGTTTTTCGGCCTGAATGCTGGCTCCAGACGGGCGGACGCTGCGTGCAACTGCCGTTTACGGTCCGCGAGCAGGACGGC
>CAZCEL010000210.1:0-8078 GCA_964497175.1 uncultured Bifidobacteriaceae bacterium | reverse complement strand
AGGCCGTCAAAGAAACTTGACTCACGAGCAAGGATTGTCGGCCTTCAAGACGTCTAGCAGCGCCAGCGTCGCAAGCGTGGCGGGCAGCGGTCTGACATCGCCGACCATGTGGCGGTGAAGCGGCACGGCGCTGACGCTCCAGCCCTCCATGTGCTCCGGGTACAGCCGGGCGTTGCTCGCCGCGATCGCCTTCAGCTCGGCTTCCGCTCCCTGCACGCTCACGCCGTCCTTGAGCCGCGCCACGACGCGCCAAGGGTGCGCGCGCCGCTCGTGACGGCCGCTGGCGGTGAACGTCGCGGGCACCCAGGCTTCCACCATATGCGTCGGAAAGTCGAACCCGGCCGGCATGACGCCGACGATCGTGTAGGGCCGGCCGTTCAGGGTGACGACCCTGCCGAGGGTGGCGACGTCGGCCCCGAATTGCTGTTGCCAGAAGGCGCGGCTGATCGGCACCTCTCCGGCCCCCGCCCGCCGGAGCCATCTCCGGTGTCTCGAACAGGCGACCGGCCGACCGGGTGGACGCCGAGCGTCCTCATCGCCGACGCGGTCACGCGCGTCGTTTCAACCCGCACCGGCTGGCCGCCGCCGGTCATGGCGTAGCCCAACGACGCCGTGTGCGCGCCTATCGCCGTGAACGACGACGCCGTAGAACTTCGCGTCGCGGTCGCTGTCGGTCCTTCGCCAGGCGCCCTTGATGAAGCCCTTCTGCTCGAGCCGGACGAGCGCCGGATAGAGCGTGCCCTGGTTCAGCGTCAGCGGGTGATCGGCCACGCGCTCGAGGCGCGCCGCCAGGGCGTAGGCGTGCAGCGGCCCCATGGTCGACAGGGCGCGGAGGATGATGAGGTCCAGCGTGCCCTGGAGCAGCTCGACGCGGTCGGGTCGTTCACTGGACATACAACTGAAGCGGCGACGATGCCACGCCGACTACTTGCCTGTCAAGTGGAGACGCCTTGATCGACCGGCTACCGACAAAAACGTGGTCCAGAGGATGAACAGTGCCAGGACGCCGAGCACAGTAACGCTCACGGCGTCATGTCGCTTCATCCACCACGTCCGAGTGGGGCGTCTCACCGCGTTCAGCGTTTCCAGACGACACGGACGCCCCCGCCAAACGCCGCGCCGCCAACCCCCGACCGATCGGAGCAAGGGGATGACTCACCGTTCTGAGGGGACGATACGCCCGCGTGCGACGAAGCGCCATACGCGCGACTTCCCAGCCATCGTCCGCTCTTCTGGGCGCCGGACTGATTCTCGGGCAGCGCTTCGACCGCCGCGATGAGCCGAAGATGGTCGTCGGTCAGGTCCACCCGGATCCCCTTCGCCAGTTCCGTGGCCTCCTCCAGTGCGCGTAGGCCGTCCTCGAGCGTGGGTCGCATGCCTGCAAATTGTACGGCCTGGTTGGAGAAGGGCCCCGGCGCCATCGAAGTTCTGCCCGCTCTCGTCGCCGTTCGCCAGGCGCCACTGACCTCAGAGTGTAAGGCGCGCCGCTGTCGGCGATCGTGGATCGGTGTTGGGGAGAAGAATCCCGCAGGCCGTCACCAGTTCCGTGGAGGCGGCTTGGCAGGCGAGACCATACCATGGTAATACTGTAGTATGAAAGTCGCGATCTCCATCCCGGATGACCTGTTCGACTCTGCTGAGACTCTCGCCAGGCGCCTCGGCGTCGCTCGCAGCCGACTGTACGCGACGGCGTTGGCCGACTACGTGGCCAGACACGCCAGTCGCAAGGTGACAGCGCGGCTGGATGCGGTGTACGCCGCCGAAGAGAGCCGGCTGGACCGCCCACTCCGTCGCGCCCAGGCCCGATCGCTCCCGCGGGATTCGTGGTAGTCGAGCGCGGCGACGTATGGTGGGCCGACCTCGGCGAGCCCGACGGCTCGGAGCCCGGTTATCGGCGACCGGTGGTCATCGTGCAGAGCGACGCCTTCAATCGCAGCCGGATCCAGACTGTCCTCGCCGTGGTGCTCATGACCAACCTGCGCCTGCTGGAAGCGCCTGGCAATGTCCTGATCCCGGCGAAGGCTGCGGGGCTTCCCAGGGACTCTGTCGCGAACGTCTCTCAAGTCATCACCGTGGATCGCGACTTCCTGCTCGAACGCGCGGGCCGGCTTCGAGGCCAGCCGATGAAGGACCTCGAGAACGGCCTCCGGCTCGTCCTTGGGTTGTAGGCCTTCGAGGTCGCGACTGGATCGCCAGGAGTTGAAGCGCCTCTTCCCGACCAACTGACCGTGTCGCGAACCGCGACGTGCGATGAAGTCTTGGTCGTTCCGCGGTACGATCCTATTCCGCCGAGCGGAGCCGTTGGCGAAACCAAATCGCGCGCGGGCGCTTGACATGACGCTCGACGACTTCCTGATCGCGGCTGGTCGCCACGGTCTCTACGCCATCGACTACGACGTCGAGGATTTCAGGCAGGAGCTTTCGGCCGTACCCAAGGACCGGCGCTGACGGGCGTGCTCGTCGTTGCCGACAGTTCGCCTCGTCAGGACCTGGGTGCTCGAGACGTGCAGGACCAATCCGCAGTGGGAAGCACGCGTGGCGCGGGAGGTTCAGGACTTCACCGGGGCCGTCACAAGCACGCAGCACGCAATGGCGCAGAGCATCGCCGAGTACGGGCGGCGGCAGGCAAACGCGGCGTCTGCCGGCGGCTTCAATCATCCGAACAGCGGTCAGCTGCCGACCGACTTACGCCGGAAGTGGGCGAGTGAGGATGGGAGCCGCCAAAAATTCAGCGACGCCACGCTTGGTCAGACGTGGATGCATTCGTCCAGCGGCGCGAACGTGCGTGTGGATAACTCGGTCACCAACTGGTGGGCGAGGTGGGTACTGAAAATGTCGTGGCCGGCCCCGAGAGTGGCGGTCCCCCCGCCGGCAATCAGGGCCGGTTTGAAAAGCTGGCCTCTGCAATCGCCGCCACACTGACAATCACGAGCAGTTGCGCGCTGAAGACGATGAACGCAGGAAGAAGGGCGTCCATCACTCCGCCTCGTCGATGAGCCGCTTCAACTCCTCGCGCTCCTCTTTCGTCAGCCGCCCTTCCGTCACAAGATGCGCGAGCAGCGGTCGCGACGCCCCGTCGAAGACTCGATCGACGAACTCGCGCACGAGCGACGTGATGACACGCCCCTGCGGGCGCGACGGCCGGTAGCGGAACGCCCGGCCCTCCGCGCGCTTCTTCAGATCCCCTTCGCCTCGAGCGTGCTCATCATCGTCATCACAGTGGTGTAGGCGACGGGGCGCCGCTTGCGCAGCGTCTCGCAGACCTCGCGCACGGACGCTTCCTCGAGCCGCCAGACGACTTTCATGACGGCGAGCTCCCGCGCACCGAGGCCGGGTCTGGTGCGGGCCATGACTACTACTACTCATATAGTACTTATTGAATCGTTGTCCAACCGGGTCGCTGCCCGGGAGCGCGAAGGTGCGGCCGTGATAGCCCCTGATGGCTCCCCGTACCCATTCATGCGCAGACGCTGGCGCAACCGCCTCAGGGGGACTCGCCGCCACCAGAACAGCCTCCCGCAGACGCAGGGCGCCGAGGCTGCGCGGAGCGCTAGACGGGGCGCGGCACGTGGACCTTCAGATCATCGGTCAGATCGGCCCACAAGTCCGGGTGCGCTTCCACGAGTCGCGCAATGTCGGCCAGATCCTTGATGCGCTTGCTCGGACGACGGCCAGTCTCGGCCCACGCTTTGATCTTTCCGTGCAGCGTGTCCTTCAAGGAGGCGACACGCAGCAGGATGCCATGCACGTCGGCCGCGACGGCGCGCGCCGGAAAGTCGCGATAGAACTCCTCAGTGCTGAGTTGCAGGCTGACGGCTGATCGGCCTTTGAAGTTGACCGACCACTCGAACCGCTCCGCGACGAACCCCGTCTGCTGGAGCAGCGAAACCGCGCGTTCGACGTCGGCGGCGGCGACGACGAAGTCCAGGTCGCGCGTGACCATGGGTTCAGTGGCCCAGTGGTTGACGGCGATGCCCCCGATCGCGCACCAGGCCACGTCGGCGCGCTCGAGGCAATCGACGAACCGCATTACGTCGTCGGTGCCCCCGCCGGTCTGCCAGTCGAAGAACTGCTTACCGGTCATGGTCCCCGGATTACCCGCGCACGCGCTCGGTGAACCACCAGTGATGGCCTTCGAGGTCGACGGCGCCGTAGCTGCGGTCGGCCCAATACTGTTCGCCGTAATCGTGCAGGGACGGCTCGTCGAAGATCGTCGCGCCCGCCGCTCGCGCCCTGGCGCAGTGGGCGTCGACATCGTCCACGTACACCATGATGGACTGCGTGTTGGCGCCGCCGACCGATCGGGGGCTGGCCCAGAAGCCCCGCTGATCGGAGGCGGGCCTCACGTCGGCGACCATCACGACGCCGTCGCCGTACAGGAGCTCGGAATGTTCGATCCGGCCGCCTGGGCCATCCACCTTGATCCGCACCTCGAAGCCGAACGCCCGGCACAGCCAGTCGATGGCCGCTGAGGCGTCCTGATAGAAGATCGATGAGGACATCCGGGGCCAGCCCTGGGGAGTGGTTTTCATCAGCTGCTCCATTTCCACGTCTATCGTATACTCGCGCCATGCAGCCAACCCGCCGGGAGTTCCTCAAGGCGACGACCATCGGCGGCGTCGCGGCCTCCGTGCTCGGGTTCGACCTGACGCCGGCCTACGCCGCGGTGCGCGAGCTGAAGATTGCCCGGACTACCGAGACGCGCTCGACCTGCCCGTACTGCTCGGTCAGCTGCGGCGTCATCATCCACACGCTGGGCGATGGGTCGCGGAACGTGAAACCGACCGTCGTGCACGTCGAGGGCGACGCCGATCACCCGATCAATCAGGGCACGCTCTGTCCCAAAGGCATCACCCTCAAGCAGAACATTGTCAACGACCGGCGGCTGACGAAGGTGATGTACCGGGCGCCGAAGAGCACCGTGTGGGAGGAGAAGTCCTGGGACTTCGCCATCGACCGGATCGCCCGGCTGGTCAAGGACACCCGCGACGCGCGGCTGGTCGAGAAAGATGACAGAGGCCGGACGCTCAACGCGCTGACCGCGCTTGGCGTCATCGGTGGATGCACCGACACCAACGAGGTCAACTATCTGCTCGTGAAGGCGTTCCGCGCCGGCCTCGGCGTGGTGCCCATCGAGCAGCAGTCCCGGATATGACACGGCCCGACGGTGGCCAGTCTGGCCGCCACGTTCGGGCGCGGAGCGATGACCAACGGGTGGACCGACATCCGCAACGCGGATGTCGTCCTCGCCATGGGGGGCAATCCGGCCGAGAACCACCCGGTCGGCTTCCGCTTCGTGATGGAGGCGAGGCGGAACCGCAACGCGAAGCTGGTCTGCGTCGACCCGCGTTTCAATCGGACGGCGGCCGTGGCCGACCGCTTCGTCCAGATCCGGGCCGGGACCGACATCGCTTTCCTGGCGGGGCTCATCAATTACGTCCTGACGCGCAAGCGCTATCACGACGAGTACGTGCGGCTCTTCACGAACGCATCGTTCCTCGTTTCGGAGAAGTACTCGTTCGACGACAAAGCCGGCCTCTTCTCGGGTTGGGACGGAGCGCGCAAGGCCTACACCGACAAGTCGAGCTGGAGCTACGAGCTCGACGCACGCGGTTTCGCGAAAGTGGACCCCACCCTCGAGCATCCGCGGTCGGTCTTCCAGGTGATGAGGGCCTTCTACGCGCGCTACACGCCGGACGTTGTCGCGTCGGTCTGCGGCTGCAGCCCGGAGGATTTCGAGCGGGCTGCCGAGCTCATCACGTCGACCTATACCGCGGATCGTGCAGGCACGATCATGTACGCGCTCGGATGGACGCATCACAGCCATTCGGTGCAGCTCATCCACGCGGCCGCGATGCTGCAGCTGCTGCTCGGCAACATCGGCCGGCCCGGCGGCGGCCTCAACGCCCTGCGCGGCCATGCCAACATCCAGGGCGGTACAGACTGCGGCATGGCCTATCACAACCTGCCGGGCTACATTCCGGTGCCGAAGGCCGATCATCCCTCGCTCGAGGCATTCCTCAAGGTGGTCACGCCGGCGCCGCTCCGGCCCGAGGCGACCAACTTCCTGTCCAACACCGATCGGTTCACCGTCAGCCAGCTCAAGGCGTACTACGGGGCCGCGGCCACCAGGCAGAACGATTTCGCCTACGACTTTCACCCCAAGCTGCCGCAGTCCTCGACGGGCGCCTACGACAACTGGAGCTGGGCGTACATCTTCGATCGCATGTACCGCGGCGATCTCGACGGCTTCTTCAGCTTCGGGATGAACCCGGTCAGCAACGGTCCGCACTCGCGCAAGGCCATCGCCGCGCTTGCCAAGCTGAAGTGGCTGGTGGTCGCCGAGAACTTCGAGCAGGAAACGGCGTCGTTCTGGCGGCAGGACATTCTCTCGCTCGTCGACCTGAAGACGGAGAGCGTCGACACCGAGGTCTTCATGCTGCCGGCGGCGAACTTCGCCGAAAAAGACGGCACGTTCGTCAACTCGGCCCGGTGGATCCAGTGGAAGTGGAAGGCCGTCGACCCGCCTGGCGAGGCGAAGCCCGATCAGGAAATCGTCGCGCGGATTTTTCTCAAGGTCCGCGAGCTGTACGAGAAAGAGGGCGGACGCTTCCCGGATCCGGTGCTGAAGCTGAACTGGTGGTACACGAATCCATTGGTTCCCTCGCTCGACGAGGTCTGCCGCGAGCTGAACGGCTGGGCCATCGACGACGTTCGCGATCAGACGGGGAACGTCGTCGTGCGCGCCGGCAGCCAGCTCTCGCGGTTCCTCGACACGCGCGCCGATGGAACGACGCTGTCGGGCAACTGGCTGTATATCGGGATGTACACCGACGCGGGCAACCTGACGCAGCGGCGGTCGTACGCGGACCCGAGCGGGCTGGGACGCTATCCCGAGTGGACCGTCAGCTGGCCCGCCAACCGCCGGATCCTGTACAACCGCTGTTCGGCTGATGCCGAAGGGCGCCCGTGGGATGCGACGCGTGTCGGCATCGCCTGGAACGGCCAGCGGTGGGTCGGCGACAACGCGGACTACACTGCCGACAGCCGGCCCGACGCCAACCTCGGGGCGTTTATCATGCTGCCCGAGGGCGTGGCGAGGCTGTTTGTGCCGGGCCAGTTCGCCGATGGCCCGTGGTCAGAGCATTACGAACCGGCGGAGTCGCCCGTCGCCAATCCGCTCCATCCCCCGCAGAGCCCCAACCCAGCCATCCAGCCGTTCGGTACCGAGTTCGACGTGCTCGGGAGCGCGAACGAGTACCCGATCGTCTGCACGACGTACCGCTTGACCGAGCACTTCCACTACTGGACCAAGCACAACCCGTACACCGTGCAGCTCCAGCCGGAATTCTTCGTGGAGATGCCCGAAGCGCTGGCGCGCGAAAAAGGCATCGCCAATGGCGACCAGGTACGCGTGACCTCGGCGCGCGGCTCGATCGAGGGACGCGCCATGGTGACGCGGCGGATCAAGCCCATGCAGGTGGGCGGCCGGACCGTGTACCAGATCGGCTTTCCCATTCACTGGGGGTTTCTCGGCCGAGGGCAACAGCGCGGGTCTCTCGCCAACCTGGTCACTCCCACCGTCGTCGATCCGAACTCCTTCGCACCCGAATACAAGGGCTTCCTGGTTCGGCTCGACAAGGTGTAGGCCTTCATCCCGGTGGCTCTCGAGCTCCTTCGCGTGTCCGCCTCCTCGCCGCCCGCGCCGGGCGTCCGCATGCTCCCGATCGTCACGAAGCTCGTCGACACCTCCACGTGCATCGGCTGCAAGGCGTGCGAGGTCGCCTGTCAGGAGTGGAACGATCTTCCACCTGAAACCACGGTGCAGATGGGCACCTATCAGACGCTGCCCGATCTCACCGAGAACTTCTGGAACCTGATCAAGTTCCGGGAGCACGAAGAGGACGGTGCGCTCCGCTGGCTGATGCGCAAGGACCAGTGCATGCACTGCACCGAGCCGGGCTGCCTCATCGCCTGCCCGGCGCCCGGCGCCATCGTGCAGTACACGAACGGCATCGTGGACTTCCAGCAGGACCAGTGCATCGGCTGCGGCTACTGCATGACCGGCTGCCCGTTCA
>CAZCEL010000209.1:0-8080 GCA_964497175.1 uncultured Bifidobacteriaceae bacterium | reverse complement strand
TGTTCCTGCTGTCGCCCGCCCACTGTCGTGGACGACGGGCCGGTTACGTGCTGTCGCCGCGGTCGGAGCACCCCCTGGCGCTCCGGCTGCGCTCGACGCCTGGTGCGCCCCTCGGCGAGGTGTTCTCATTCCTGAGCGGGCTGTATTTCCGCGGCAAGCTCGCCTACGCACGCCGCTTCGCGGCGCCGCCCGACACGCCTCGTCCACTGGACGCGGGAGGCATCTACGTCATCACGCCGATCGCAGGGCTCTGCAGCCCGGACCAGTCCATCACCACTGCGACCGTCAAGGCGTTCGCCGAGGTCGACCTCGATGCTGACAACGCGGCGTATCGACGCCCGCTCGAGCGGAGCGCCGTCGCGCTGGCAGGCCTCATCGGTCACGAGTGCGGCGTCGTGCTGCTGGGGAGCATCGCCTCGCCGAAGTACGTCGACGTGCTGCAGGGAATCTTCGGGGAACGTCTCAGGTTTCCTCTCGAGTTCGTCGGTCGCGGCGACATGAGTCGGGGGGGCCTGCTGCTTCGCCGCGCCGCCGAAGGCGTCGAGCTGACCTACGTGCCCGTCGCCGGCGCCCCGCGTCATGGGCCGCGCCCGCCCCGGCTGCCTCCACCCTCGTAGCGGACGTGCCACGAACGCGTCTGCCGATCCCTCGAGATCGCGACACCGTCGTGCTCGCGGCTGACGCACGCGAAGTGCGACTGACGAACGTGCGAAAGCTGTTCTGGCCTCAGCTGGGGCTGACCAAGGGCGACCTGCTCCAGTACTACTCGGATGTGGCGGACGTGCTGCTGCCACATATTCGGGATCGAGCGATGGTCATGAAGCGGTATCCCCACGGCGCGGATGGAGCGTTCTTCTTCATGAAGCGGGCGCCAGTCCCACGACCCGCCTGGATCGAGATCTGTCCGATCGATCACGGCCCGGGCAAGACCATCGATTTCCCCATGATCCAGGATCGCGCGTCGCTGCTGTGGGTCATCAATCTCGGCTGCATCGACCTCAATCAGTGGTACGCGCGCAGCGACGACGTCAACCGCCCCGACTATCTGCACTTCGATCTGGACCCGGGTGCGGGCGCCGGGTTCGATCGCGTGCGGGAGGCCGGGCTCGCCGTCCGCGAAGCGCTTACCTCGCTGAAGATGCCAGCCCTCGTGAAGACCACCGGGTCCAAGGGGCTGCACGTGTATGTGCCCATCGTGCGGGGACCGGACCAGAAGCAGGTCTGGACCTTTGCCAAAGCGCTGGCTCAGGAGCTGGCGGTCCGACACCCCGCGCTGCTTACCGCCGAGTACCGCGTGGCGAGACGGCCTCCAGGGCGGGTGCTCGTCGACTACAACCAGAACGCGTGGGGCAGAACCCTGGCCTCCATCTATTCGGTGCGCCCTCGTCCGGAGGCGACCGTGTCGATGCCGGTTACGTGGCAGGAGGTCGAGAGGGGCGTTCGGGTCGAGGACTTCACGATGAAAAACGGCCGAGAGCGGATTGCCAGGGTCGGCGACCTCTGGAAACCCCTGCTGTCCTTGCGCGGCCGTTTCAACCTGTCCGCCTTCGTCTGAAGTGGAAACCTCACTGTTCGACTTCGACCTTCCGCCGGAGCTCATTGCCGAGGAGCCCCCAGAAGATCGCGCGCACGCCCGCCTGCTGTGCCTTTCGCGATCATCGGGCCAGCTCAGGCACGCGTTTGTGGCCCAGCTGCCGGAGCTCCTTCGCGCAGGGGATCTGCTTGTCGTCAACAACTCGCGGGTCTTTCCAGCGCGGTTGCTTGGGCGGCGGGTGCCGAGCGGAGGCGCCGTCGAATGCCTGTTGATTGCGAAGCTCCCGGAGAGGGCCACGGCCGGCGTCTCGGAAGAGACGTGGGAGGCGCTGGTGCATCCCGGACTCAAGCTGAAGCCCGGCGCCCGGGTTCGCTTCGAAGGTCAAGGCGGGGCTCTCCACGGGGAAGTGCTCGCGCGTCGGTTCTACGGCCGCCGCGTCTTGCGCCTCTGGACCATCGATGGAAGCTCCGTGGAGCGGACCGTGGACCGCATCGGGCACGTCCCGCTGCCGCCCTACATCAAGCGCAGCGATCGGCCCGCCGATCGCGAGCGGTACCAGACCGTGTTCGCGGGCCCACGCGGGTCGGTGGCTGCGCCGACAGCCGGCCTGCACTTCAGCCAGGACCTGCTGACCCGGCTCGCGGGTCGCGGCGTGGAGATTGCCGAAATCACCCTGCACGTGGGCTACGGGACGTTCCAGCCCGTCCGCGTCGAGGAGGTCGAGGGCCATCGCCTCGAGCCGGAGCGGTTTGTGGTGTCGGAGGCTGCGGCCAATGCGGTCAATCGAGCGCTTACCGAGGGGCGCCGGGTGATCGCGGTGGGCACGACGTCGACGCGGACGGTCGAGTCGGTGGCGCGCGATCACGAGGGGCGCCTGGTCCCGGGAAGCGGTCAGACCGATCTCTTCATCTACCCTCCCTTTGTTTTTCGAGTGATCAGCGGCCTCCTGACAAACTTCCATCTCCCGCGGTCCTCACTCCTCATGCTGGTGGTGGCCTTCGGCGGACGCGAGCGGCTCCTGGACGCCTACCAGGAGGCGATTCGAGCCAGGTACCGCTTCTACAGCTACGGCGACGCGATGCTCATTCTCTGAGCCTTGACGCGTCTGTCGGCGCCGCGCTTCGCGGTTGCCTCGCATTCGTGATAAACAGGCGTCGCCATGAGGTTCCCCTACGAACAGTTCGACCTGTCGGACGTCCGGACCTACCCGCTGAAATCGCGCATGAGCAAGGCACACGTCGAGGATTTCGGACGGCCGGTGGGGCCGTCGGCGACGGTCGGCCAGCTCGTAGAATCGTTGCCCGACATCCTGGCCGGAGGCGACTTCAAGGCTGTCGTGCAGGCAATCGTCGACGCCAAGCGACGCGACGCGGGTCTTCTCTGGGGCATCGGGGCTCACGTGATCAAGACCGGGCTCGGCCCGGTGCTGGTCGACCTGATGCAGCGGGGGTTCGTGTCAGGCCTCGCGACCAATGGCGCGGCCATCATTCACGATTTCGAGATCGCGCTGTCGGGGGCTACGTCGGAAGATGTGGACGAAGCGCTCGGTCCGGGCCGCTTCGGCATGGCCGACGAAACGGGCCGCCTGCTCAACCGGATCATCGCCGAAGGCGTCGACCAGGGGCTGGGCATCGGCCAGTCGGTGTGCCGGTTCCTCCACGAGAAGGAGCCCCAGTTCGTCCGTCGCAGCGTGCTGGCGGCCGCCGCGCGTCTGGAGATTCCCGTCACGGCGCACGTCGCGATTGGAACCGACGTCATGCACATGCACCCCGAGGCCTCGGGCCGGGCGATTGGCGAGGGCAGCCTCAGAGACTTCCGCTACTTCGTGTCGAGCGTGGCTCGTCTTGGAGGGGGTGTGTACCTCAACTGCGGCTCCGCGGTCATTCTGCCCGAGGTCTTTCTGAAAGCTGTCGCGCTGGTGCGCAATCGAGGCGTCAGGCTCGACGGCCTGACGACGGTGAGTCTGGACTTTGTCCGGCATTACCGGCCGCAGACCAACGTCGTCGTGCGACCGACCTCGGGCATCGGCCGCGGCTACTCGCTCGTCGGTCATCACGAGATCATGATTCCTCTGCTGGCCGCCTCGGTCGTAAGTCGCGACGCCCCGTGATAACATCGAAAATTCCGGCCGGGGTAGCTCAGTTGGTGAGAGCACGCGTCTCATAAGCGCGGGGTCGGCGGTTCGAGTCCGCCCCCCGGCACCATTGGACAATGGAGTAGCGATCAGCTAACAGCTGTTAGCTAACAGCCGTCAGCCTCAGCTGGGCCGGTGCCAGCGTGACTCCGAAAGCTGAGAGCTGATGGCTGACTGCTGATCGCTGACCGCTAAATGCCGATCGCTGAAGGCTGATCGCTGACCGCTGAATGCTGGATCTGATCGATCGAGTCCGACACACCATCGATCGATACGCGCTCGCGCAGCGCGAGACGCGAGTCGTGGCCGCGGTGTCGGGAGGGGCCGATTCGGTCGCGCTGGTCCACCTGCTCCGGGCGCTCCATGACCAGCGGGCCCTCAGCCTGGTCGGCGTCGCGCACTTCAACCACCAGCTCCGCCCGGCCGCCGACGCCGATGAGCGCTTCTGCGAAGAGACCGCCGCGGCGCTGGGCGTCGCCTGCCTCGCCGAGCGCGAGGACATCGGGGCGCTCGCGCGGCGCAGCCGCCAGTCGATCGAGCACGCGGCGCGCACAGCCCGACACGCCTTCTTCGAGCGGGCCCGACGGTACTTTGGCGCTGACGTGGTCGCCCTGGGCCACACGACCGATGACCAGGCAGAGACGTTCCTCCTCCGGCTGATTCGCGGCGCGGGCGCGCGGGGCCTCGCGGCGATGCACCCGAGGACGGGCACGATCATCCGGCCGCTGCTCGACTGCCGACGGCTCGATCTTCGCGCCTGGCTCGGGGCCCGGGGGCTCGGCTTCGTACATGACGAGTCGAACGAGGACGTCAGCGTCCCCAGGAACCGCATCAGGGCCGAGCTCGTTCCGCTCCTCGAGCGCCGCTTCAACCCGGGCATCGTCGGCGTCCTGGCGGGCGAGGCGGACCTGGCCCGCGACGAGTGGCAGTGGATGGAGGCGCTGGTCGACGAACGGTGGCCGCACGTCTGCCGGCGCGAGGGGCCGCGCTGGCGGCTCGACGCCGAGTCGCTCGCCCGCGCGTCCAACGCGCTCGTCCGGATGGTCGTCCGCCGAGCGATGGTCGAGGCAGGGGGGCGCGAGGTGAGCCTGCGGGACGTCGATCGGCTCGTGGAGCTGATCAAGCGCGGAGGGGCGGCATTCGACGCGCCAGGGCACCGGGTGGAACGCGTCGGTCCCGATGTCGTCTTAACAAGTAGACCGCGAGGCGCACGCGGCCGGCCGGCTGCCGCTGGCGCGCCGGTGAACTTTTTCTCGTATCCGTTGTCTATCCCGGGAGAGGTCGCGTTGCCCGAGGCGGGCTGCATTCTCACGGCCGACGTGGCGACTGCCGGCGGGCCCCCTGCAGTTTCGGGCAGCGGGACCTCGACCTTCGTGCGCAGGGACCGCTGCCAGGCGCTGGCCGTGCGGAACCGGCGTCCGGGGGATCGGTTCCGTCCCATCGGCCTCGGGGGAGCGAAGAAGCTGCAGGATTTCTTCGTCGATCGAAAGGTCGCACGTCATCTGCGGGATCGGGTCCCTATCGTCGTAGACGATTCAGACCGAATTGTCTGGGTAGCAGGTCATGCGATCGACGAGGAGTTTCGCGTGTCAGATGCCTCGCAGGCCGTGATAATCTTGAGTCTTCGGCCACTAGCGGGAGGCCCGGCTTGAATTCGACCCTCAGGAGTTTGCTGTTCTGGATGGTGCTCGTCGTCATCGGCGTGCTCATCTGGAACTTCTCGACCCGTTTCCAGCAGCACGACCACCAGCTCACGTTCAGTGAGTTCATGTCGGCGGTCGACGCCGGCAACGTGGGCCGGGTCATCATCACCGGGCAGGAGATCAGCGGGTCGACCAAGGACAACCCGAATCAGACGTTCCGCACGTACGCGCCGAGCCAGTACGAAGGCCTCGTCAACCGCCTGATCGACCGCAATGTCATCGTCCAGGCCAAGGCGCAGGCGGCGAGCCCGTGGGCATCGCTCCTCTTCAACTGGGCGCCGTTTCTCGCCGTCCTCGGGTTCTGGATCTTCTTCATGCGGCAGATGCAGAGCGGCGGGAACAAGGCCCTGTCGTTCGGCAAGAGCAAGGCGAAGCTGTCGTCCAGTTCCCAGAAGAAGGTCACCTTCAAGGACGTCGCCGGCGTGGACGAGGCGAAGGACGAGCTCCAGGAAATCATCGAGTTCCTCAAGGAGCCCCAGAAGTTCCAGAAGCTCGGCGGCCGGATTCCCAAGGGCGTGCTGCTCATGGGTCCGCCCGGAACGGGCAAGACGCTGCTGGCCCGGGCCGTGGCGGGCGAAGCCAACGTGCCGTTCTTCTCGATCAGCGGCTCGGACTTTGTCGAGATGTTCGTCGGCGTGGGCGCCTCGCGTGTGCGCGATCTGTTCGAGCAGGGCAAGAAGAACGCGCCGTGCATCGTCTTCATCGACGAGATTGACGCCGTGGGGCGGCATCGCGGCGCCGGTCTGGGGGGCGGACACGACGAGCGCGAGCAGACGCTGAACCAATTGCTCGTCGAGATGGACGGCTTTGAATCGAACGAGGGCGTCATTCTCGTCGCGGCGACCAACAGGCCCGACGTGCTGGATCCGGCGCTGCTCCGGCCGGGCCGCTTCGACCGCCGGATTGTGGTCAACCGGCCGGACGTCAAGGGGCGCGAGGGTATTCTGGGCGTCCACACGCGCAAGATTCCGATGGCCGACGATGTGGAAGTGGCGACGCTGGCGCGCGGCACCGCGGGCTTCTCGGGTGCCGATCTGGCCAACCTGGTCAACGAGGCGGCGCTCAACGCCGCGCGCTACAACCAGAAGGTCGTGCGGATGCACGACTTCGAGTTCGCGAAGGACAAGGTCCTGATGGGATCCGAGCGCCGCTCGATGATCATCAGCGACGAGGAGAAGCGCGTCACGGCCATTCACGAGGCCGGGCACGCGCTGCTCGCGGTGCTGCTGCCCCACGCGGATCCCATCCACAAGGTGACCATCATTCCGCGCGGGATGGCGCTCGGCGTCACCCAGCAGCTTCCCGTCGACGAGAAGCACAACTATTCGCGCGACTATCTCAACGACCAGATCGCCATCCTGCTGGGCGGCCGCATCGCCGAGGAGATCACACTCGACAGTCTCACCACCGGCGCGGGCAACGATCTCGAGCGGGCGACCGAGATGGCCCGCCGCATGGTCTGCGAGTGGGGCATGAGCGACGCGATGGGACCGCTGACGTTCGGGAAGAAGGAGGAGCAGATCTTTCTCGGCCGCGAGATCGCCCAGCACCAGGATTACAGCGAGGACACGGCGCTCAGGATCGATCAGGAGGTCAAGCGCTTCGTCACGCAGAACTACGAGCGATCGTCCCGGCTCCTCACCGAGCACAAGGAGACGCTCGTCAGGATCTCGGACGCGCTGCTCGCCCGGGAAGTGCTCGACGGCGAGCAGGTCCGGCGGCTTGCCGGCGGCCTCCCGCTCGACGAACCCCAGTCGGCGGGCGCCCACCCGGCTTCGACCGAGCACGAAGAGGTGCGCCCGCGCCAGAAGGAGCGAGTCCCCATCGTGCCCGGGCTCGGCGAGCCGCTGCCGCAGGAGTGAGGACCCGCACCAAGAGGACAACGCACGTTCCCTCCTCGCCGCTCGTATACCGTCCTTCTTGCCCACGGGCGGATGCTTCGACTCGGGGAGCGCCCGCTGGTAATGGGCATCATCAACGTCACGCCCGATTCGTTCGCGGACCTTCGGCCGCTCGACCCGGCGGCGGCGGTTGACGCCGCCCTGCGGCAGGAGCAGGAGGGCGCCGACCTCATCGACATCGGCGGGGAATCGACGCGGCCCGGCGCGCGGGAGGTGCCGGCAGACGAGGAGTGCGCACGGGTGCTGCCGGTGGTGCGCCTCCTCGCGTCCCGCCTGAAGGTGCCGGTGTCGGTCGACACGCGGAAGTCGGCGGTGACGCGTGCAGCCCTGGCCGAGGGCGCCTCGCTCATCAATGACGTCAGCGGCCTGCAGCGGGATCCCGATCTGGCCGGTGTGATTGCCAGGGCCCCCGCGGCGATCGTCCTCATGCACACACGCGGTCAGTCGGCCGCGATGTACGCAGAGGCGCGCTACACGGACCTGGTGGGAGAGGTTGCCCGGGAGCTCGGGAAGGCGGTCGGTCGCGCTACCGCCGGCGGTGTCAGCCGCGACCGCCTGATCGTCGACCCGGGCATGGGGTTTGCCAAACATCCGCCGCACAGCTATGGTGTGTTGGCGCGGCTCCCGGAGCTCTCTGCCGCGCTCGACCTTCCCGTGCTGGTGGGTCCGTCGCGCAAGTCGTTCCTGCGCGAGGCGCTCGCCGGGCGACCGGCGGTGGAGCGCGACTGGGGCACGGCGGCGGCCGTGACGGCCGCGGTACTGGGTGGGGCCCACATCGTGCGAGTGCACGCGGTGGCCGAAATGGTTC